>CAXAWD010000015.1:0-18363 GCA_963972325.1 uncultured Acidimicrobiaceae bacterium | reverse complement strand
GCAACCGGTGTCGAGCGGACCAACAACCGCCCCGACATCCGTGAGCAACTCGACTTCTGGACCGAGCACCCGGCCCGCGCCATCGACGTCGACCCGCCCTACCTGCGACTCCTCGGGCCGAACCAGTGGCCGTCCGACGCCGTCGCTCCGGGCTTCTCGGCCGCCGTCCAGGCGTGGATCGACGCTGCAGCCGATCTCGCCGACAAGATCATGGGACTGCTGTCGCTCGGTCTCGGTCTCGATGAAGACCACCTGCGGAGTGCGTTCGGCGACGAGTGCATGTCGCTGTGCAAGGTGATCAACTACCCGCCCACCCCGGCCGGGGAGTTCGGCGTCAATGCCCATCACGACGCGGGTTTCCTCACGGTGCTGGCGACCGGCGGCACTCCTGGGCTCGAAGCCCAGAACACCGCCGGCGAGTGGATCGCCGTACCGAACGTCGACGACGGCCTGGTCATCAACCTCGGTGAGGTCTTCCAGAAGATGACGGGCAACTACTTCGTGGCGACACCGCACCGCGTCGCCACCCCGACGGCCCGGCAGTCGATCGCGTACTTCCACGGCCCGTCGCTCGACATGCCGCTGGAGGCGTTGCCGTTGGAGCAGCGGTTCGTCGACGCGGTCGCCGCCAGCCCTCGGCACGCCGAGGCCGGCTTCATGGTGCAACCCGACGAGGTCGAGGCCGGCGCCGCCGACATGTCGAGCCGGCACCACCCCGACCGTTACGGCGAACAGCTCTGGAACTACTTCGCACGGAGCTATCCGGACAACGTTCGCCTGCACTACAGCGACGTGTGAGGTCGCGGGCCGATCGGTCGCCGAGCCTCGGCGCGCTGGTCGACTCGGGGCCAGGCGGGATGACGATCGCCGTGGTGGTGTGCGGCGTCGTCGACCGCGGTCGGTACGGCACCGGGCAGGTCGAGTACCCGTGCGCCGTACGCGGTGCGCAGGTGATTCGGCGTCAGGACGTCGGTGGGTGGGCCGGCGGCGACGAGCGAGCCGGCCAGGAGGATGGTGTGATCGGTGGTCGCTGCGTAGCCGAGGTCATGAGTGGCGACCACGACGAGGTGGCCCTCGTCGCGCTCGTGCTCGACGACCTCTCGAATGCGCTCGGCCGATGTGGCGTCGAGTCCGGCGACGGGCTCGTCGAGGAGCAGGATCGGTGCTTGTTGCGCGATGCCCTGGGCGATGAACACACGCTGCCGTTGGCCCCCCGACATCTCGGCGAGGTGCCGTCCCGCGAGCGGCCCGAGATCGAGGCGATCGAGGGCCTCGTCGACGATCTCGCGGTCGCGCCGTGACAGGCGACGGAACGCGCCGATGTCGGCCGCCCGGCCGAGCGTCACGACCTCGCGCGCAGTGACCAACAGTTGCTCGGACGTGTGCTGGGCCTGGAGGACGTAGGCGATCTGGCGCCGCGCCGCCGACGGAGGTCGACCGCCGATGGTGATGTCGCCGGTCGTCGGGAGGAGTCCGGCGATCGCGTGGAGCAGGGTCGACTTCCCCGATCCGTTCGGACCGACCAGGGCGGTGACCCCCGGTTCGATCGTGAGTTCGTCGATCTCGAGCGCCTTCGAGTCGCCGCGATGAACGGTGACGTTCTGCAGGTGAATCGTCGGGTCGGGCGAAGCCGAACGGTTGGCCGACAGCTGTCTCCGAACACTGCGGGTGGGGGTTGGGATCTCGGTGTCGATACTCCTACGATATCGGGATAAGAATCATTCCTAAAATCCTGACCGGAAAGAATGTTGTCGGTCTGGCGGGTACGGCAGCGCTGGTCATGGCCGGGGCCGCCTGCGGGTCGGACGACGACTCGGCGAGCTCCGTGACCACGGCTGCTCGAGCCGAGCCGACGTCGGAGGCCACCGACCTGGAGCCGTTGTCGGTGGTCGTGACCACCTCGATCCTCGGTGACGTCGTCACCGAATCGCTCGGAGAACTCGTCGGAGCCGACATCACCGTCGACACCATCATGCCGATCGGCGTCAGTCCGCACGGCTTCGAGCCGTCCACCAAGCAAGCCGAAACGATGGAACAGGCCGACCTGTTGGTCGTCAACGGTCTCAACCTCGAGGGCGGTCTCACGTCGCTGATCGAGGCCGCCGAGGACGCCGGCGTCGAGGTCTTCACCTTCGCCGACTGGATCGACGTGCTCCCGAGCCCAGGGACCGACGCTCACGACCATGACGAGGACGAGGCGCACGATCACGACCATGACGAAGACGAAGCGCACGACCACGACGAGGACGAGGCGCACGACCATGACGAAGAAGAAGTGCACGACCACCTTCACGGCGACGACGACCCTCACCTCTGGATGGACCCGACCCAGGTCGCAGCCGGAGTCGAAGCTCTGGCCGACGAGCTGGTCGAACTCGGCGCCGATGCCGATGCGGTCCAGGGTGCAGCCGACGCCTACATCGACGAGCTGATCGCACTCGACCAGGAGATCACCACCATCTTGGAGGTGGTGCCCGAGGCCGACCGGTATCTCGTGACGAACCACCAGGCGTTCGGGTACTTCGCCGATCGCTACGACTTCGTGATGCTCGGCGCCGCGATCCCGTCGCTCACCACCGACGCCGCTGCATCGGCCGCCGAACTCGAAGACCTCGCCGACCTCATCCGGGAGTACGACCTGCCGGCCATCTTCAGCGAGACCACCGAGTCGGACGATCTCGTGAACGCATTGGCCGACGAGGTGGGCAACGAGGTCGTCATCGCCCAGCTGTACACCGGGAGCCTCGGCGAGCCCGGCTCGGGTGCCGAGACCCACATCGGCATGATGACGACCAATGCCCAGCGGGTCGCCGACGCCCTCGGCTGACGAGCTCTGGTCGCGATGATCGACTTCTTCACCGATGCCTTCTCGTCACAGCTCACCCAGCGCGCTCTGCTGGGTGGCCTGCTGGCGGCCACGATCACGGCGCTGGTCGGCGTCTGGGTGGTGGTTCGAGGGCTGGCGTTCTTCGGTGATGCGATGGCGCACGGTGTGCTCCCGGGCATCGCCCTCGCCGCCGTCTGGGGGTTCGATCTGACCCTCGGAGCGATCGCGAGTGCGATCGTCATGGTCGGAGGGATCAATGTGGTCCAGCGGTCGACGCGACTCTCCGACGACACCGCGATCGGGTTGTTGTTCGTCGGGATGCTCGCCCTCGGTGTCGTCGTCATCTCCCACCAGCCGACCTACGCTGGCGATCTGACGAGCTTCCTGTTCGGCGACGTCCTCGGCGTCCGTCGGGACGACCTCGTCGTCGGCGTGGTGGTGTTGGCGATCGTGTCAGCGACCTTGGTGATCGGGCACCGCTCGTTCCTCGCACTCGCGGTCAACCGCGAGAAGGCGGTGGTGCTCGGTCTCCGACCCCAACTGGCCAACGCAGCCCTGATGGTGCTGCTGGCCCTGGCGGTCGTCTCGACCTTCCAGGTCGTCGGTACGTTGCTCGTGTTCGGGCTGCTGATCGCCCCGCCCGCGAGCGCCGTGCTGATCGCCCGGCGTCTTCCGCTCGCGATGGTGGTGGCGGTCGTGTTCGGCTGGTCGAGTGTCGTGCTCGGTCTCAGCATCAGCTATCACGCCAACCTCGCCGCATCGGCGACGGTGGCGGGGATCGCGGTCGCCCAGTTCTTCGTCGTCATGGCTGCGGTCGAGCTGACCCAGGCGGTGCGGCGTCGCCGCCGGCGAACGTTCGCCGCCGCGTGAACCAGCGGCGGGTGGTCAGTCGGAGCTGCAGTCGGCGCACGACCCGATGAGGTCGACGCGGTGCTCGGCGAGCTGGAATCCCGCCTCGCGCGCGGCCTCGCCGAGGGCCCGCTCGATGCTGCGTTCGGCGCCTGCCGGCAGGTTGACGTCGACGACGGCGCTGCAGTCCTTGCAGACGAGATGGTGGTGGTGGTCGTCGGTCACGAGTTCGCTGAGCTCGTAGTACGACTTCGTGTCGCCGACGTCGACGCGGGTGACCACGCCGGACTGCTCCATCACCGCCAGGTTCCGGTACAGCGAGCTCTGGACGAGGTCGGGTGCGTGCTGCAAGATCATCGGCATCGTGGCGGGCGCGCCGATCTCGGCGAGCAGGTCGACCAGGCTCTGGCGACCGCGGGTGTAGCGGTGGCCCGCCTCGGTCAGCTGTCGGCGGGCAACGGTGTGGAGATCGGACACAAGAATAAGAATACCTGAGAACACGTGCTGATGCCGACGCACGCCATCCAAGGCAGCATCTACCACGCCCCACGCGGAGGTGAGGATCCGGCGTCGACCTCACCGACCGTGCCGAACGCGGTCGGCTGGCTGGCAGACGCGTCGTTGCGGTGGTGCCTGGTCGCCGGCCCGGCCCGAGCTGGCCTCGCTCACCGGGTAGCGCTCTCGGAGCGCTTGAATGGGTACGTACTCGTCTGCATCGTGGACGAACCTCCACGCGCCTGCGGCATGCCGTCACCGAGCAACGCCCCGAACCCGACCGACTCCGTCTTCTGACCGTCGAAATCTCGATCGCCGAAGCGCGCTGATTCCGCACGTGCGACGCGTTAGCCAGTCGCGTTGCGTCGGCGCTTGATCATTCGACGGGCGGCCTGTTTGATGTCGTTGCGGCTTCGCAGCGGTGTGTAGTCGGAAGGATCTGGCCCCGGCTCCTCGCACAGAGCTGCCGCACGAATCCAGACGTCGAGCAGTTCGTTGTGCTGGCCTGCGATCCGCTCGAGGTTGTTCCACCCGCCGATCCTCGCCGCGCCCACGAGACCGATCGACGCGAACTGGAGATCGTGGGTCACCCAGTCGAGGAGCTTAGGGAACATGCGGTCGATCAATCGCCCGCTTGCGCGTTGGAGCCGACGGGGAGTGGCGGAGTCCTCAGCGAACCGGAGGGCCGCCTGAAGCGCAGACGTGCTATCGGCGACGTCTTCATGCCAGTGTTTCCGTGCTGTTCGCCGGTGCATGATTCCGTCGCCGCCGATCTCGGCAAGAATCCAAATCACCAACTCCAGGTCGCGCGCGTCTCGAACGTCGGTCGATGCGAGTGACGCTGCGAGCGCAGTTGCCTCCTGTCGAAGGGTGCGCATCTCGTCGTTGAACTCGTGGTAGGGAAACATCGCCGAAGCAAGCGAGCGCTTGGCTGACGCAAGTCCGATGACGAACTTGGCTGAGCCGGCATCGACGCGGACGAGCGACTCGAGGATGGCGGCCGCCTCCCTCAGATGGTCGATCTGTCCCCGCGGCTCGGCGAATGCGTCGGGGGCCCGCAGTAGCGCTTCGGCCAGTTCGAAGTCGGCGAGTTCGCCCGGTTGCGCGGCGGCTGCCGTTCGCCGCAAGGTGACCAAGTCCTCGAATGCCCTTGGTCTGCTTCCTAGCTGGGTGGTTGTCAAGCATCGACCACATAGTCGCAAACGGGTGGTGAGTGTCTCCGCCAGCATCGCGTTCGAGTTCGGGAGTTCCAGCTTGCGGACGTCAGCCTCCACGTCGCCGATTACGTGAGCGGCGCCGGCGCAGTTGGACACGCCGAGAGCGGCGCCGAACAGACCGAGAAATGACTCGAGATACAGGTGGGCCGACCTGACGTTCGACTCGATTGACGCCGCCGTCCCTGCATGCCGTCGGTGTCGGGCGGTAACATCGCTCGCCTGCTCGGCCAGCTCGATCGCTGCGGATTGGTCGGCGGTGCGGAGAGCGAGCGAACTAGCGACGAGCAACAGGTCACCGACCGTGGGGATCGACGGATCGTCGCGGAGCGTCGCCACGGCAGGCGAGTCGAGTAGCGACGTGCCGAACGCCCGGTACTCCTGGATCGGGATTCGTCTTGACTCGAACGAGCCAGCCACCTGCGTGAACAGCGGAACAAGCCGAGCGTCGTCGAGACGAGCGACCTCGCTGAACCACGCCCGTCGGAGGTCCTCGTCAGCGGTCGCGAGGAAGCTAGTGACCGCGTGGTGCAGATCGGAACCGACCGGCGACTGTTGCTGGAGCCGCGTCATCTCGTCTTGCGCTTCCTCCCAGCTGCCCGAGTGGAGCGCGTGATGAACGATGGCGAACCCGCTGCCTCGTCCGTCCGCTCGGCGCATCCTGTCAAGCATCTGCGCGTGCGTACGACGCGAATCGGGGACGAATCGTTGGACGATCGCGCGTTCGATCAGCTCGTGACGGCAGGCAGCGTACGAGTGGAGGTCGGTGTTGAAGATCGCCGAACCAAGCGTGAATCGGAGGCGCGTGAGGGTCTGCCCGTCGAGCCCGAGCAGGTCGGCGAGGAGGTCAACCTCGATCCCCCCAGCGGGGGAGACGGCGATGGCACTCAATACGGCAGCGACGATGTCGCTGCCGAACTGGTCTTCGGCACGTTGAAAGACGGTGTTTGCGAGCAAGGTCTCATCGCTGGGCAACTCGCCTGCAATCAGGTCGAGTTCGGCGTCGAGCCCCTGGTCGGGATCCTCGTGGTCGGCCGCCCGAATGAAGACCTCTTCGCCGACGCTCATCATCAGGTCGGTGGCAAGTCGGAGCCAAAGCCCCGACCGTGGCTCGCTTGCCAGGTGCGCCAACGCCGACTCGGGCAACCGTCGCCCATGTGCTTCCAACAGGGCGTGCGTTGAGCGGCGCACTCCCGCGGGTGCGATCGGGCCGAGTTCCAAGCGTTCAAAGCCGGCGAGTGCGAGGGTCTCCGCCTGTTGTTGCGATGTCGTGGTGACGACGGTGGCCACGGCTTTCGGGAGCCTGAGCAGGCTCCGTAGTCGGTCGTGCTCATGACCGGCGTTGAAGTGCTCGGTGGCATCGACGATCACGACGAGTCGATCGTGCGTCGAGAGTTCTTGGGCCCACGATGCGATCGCCGCGACTGGGTCGCCGTGATCGGACCGCAACCCGAGGGACAATCCGAGGGTCAGAGCGAAGTCGGCTTCGCTCGGCTGCGCCTGCGTCACACGATGTGCCACAGATGTCCACCCATCATCGGCAAGCTCTTCGACGACGGTTGTGGCCAGTGCAGACTTGCCCACCCCTGACGGCCCGACGATGACCAGTTTTGGCCGCTCGGACCGGAGCACTGACCGAAGGGTGCTCCGCTCGTCGTCGCGGCCCTGCAGCGACGCTCGTTCCCGAGTCCTCGGTGCGCTCTCCGGCCGATGCGCAACTGCGTCGGCAACCGCAGCCGTAAGTACCGTGACGGCGGTCTCGACGAACTCGTCGAGACCGCCGGGACCATCTGCATCGACGTCGTAGTCGTGAAACGACGCCCGGTCGCGGCACAGATCGACGAGTTCGTCGAGACGTCCCTCACCATCATCAGACCACGGCGTGCGATCGCCATGGGGGTGGCGCTGGAACACGATCGGTGGCGGCGCACCGAGCGAGAGCGCAAACCGCAACTCCAACTCGGTGATGCTCCTGTCACCGGGAAGATTGGCGGCGCGCGGGAAGAAGCGCTTGACGAACTGCTCGCCGGGAACCCATCCGTAGTAGTCGCCGATCAGCCCGATCACGAGTGGCGAACATCGTTCGATCTCGCGAGCGCAGGAGGTCAAGACGGTTCGTGCTCGCTGTTTCGGCGAACTTGCGGCCACCGGGATGCCCCAGCGGAGGTCGACAAACGCGACTGAGGCGCCGAAATGCTCGAGCGCGGCGTCGAGTTCGGGTCGGACCCGGTGATGCAGTGCGTCACGCTCGCCGTGGAAGTCGCGGAACGTCGACGACACAAAGATCGGCACAACCGTCATCGACACCCCCAGCGACCCGCCGTGGGTGTCAGCCGTCGACGCCGCGCGTTGGAGTCGGACGCACTCGAGGAATGCCCACTGCGCCCCATTGTGCGGGGCACGGGTTGGCGAGTGCTTGGGCACGTCTGTATCGGGTCGACGAGCTGGTCCCGCTCAAGGCTGACGTCGAGGAGGGTCGAACTCGCGACGATCGTGGTGAGTGCCATGTCCTCCCTCCGCCGCCATCGCTCCACGTCGACTAGCTCGCTTTCGGCGTTCGGTCGACGACGATCTGAAGGCCGAGCAGGGCGGCGAGCGCTGGGCGTCGACGCACGACGTCGCGGTCGTACTCCTGTACCTCGTCGCTCAGCTCGTCGAACGGGACGAGATCGGGATGGGTTGGCGGGGAGGCGTCGCGGTCCTCCGTCGGTCCGTAGACCCAGCCCTGAGCTCGGTGTTCGCACACCCACAGCTCGTGTTCGATCTCCGCTTCTCGCTCGAGTTCTGCGCCGGTGCTGGCGCCGACAGGTTCGCCGTCCCCCAACGGGGCGAGCCGACGTCCTGTGCGCTCCAGGCGCGCCAGGAATCGCCGTGCCTGTCGCCGGTTCCGTTCCCGGATCTCGTCGCGGAGCTCTGACCACGGACGGTGGGCGAGCTTTGACGCCTCCCATTGGTCGCGTTCGATCAGCTTGGCGAGGTAGTCGGTGTGGACCAAGCGCGCCATCAGCTCGATCTGGCCCTCGTCGAGCATCTCGGGCCCATCCAGCAGAGCTTCGGGATCGATGAACATCGCGGGCGCACGCGAGCTGACATCGAGCAGCTGGGGTTCGAAACCTCCAGGGACCAGCACCACCACCATGCGGACACCGTGGCGGGAGCTCGCTGCCAGGGCGTGATGCAAGGTGTCGGTCTCCGACTCGAAGCCGACGAACACGATCGAGCCGTCCGCAAGACCGTCGGGTGTGTCGAGTGCAGGCGGGAGAATCGAGTCGGCGAACGTCGGCAAGCCGAGATGAATCCGGGCCGCGTGTGATCGCACGAGGAGCTCGTGTAGCGCCCGGGTCATCGTTGCGTCGCCGACGAACACCGCCTGGCTCGCGAACTGATGGTCGACCGGGGTCTCCCACGTCGAGGAGAGGCGCGTCACGAGGTGCTCTTGCGTGACCATCGCCGAGAAGTCGTACCGGCCGACGTAGTCGATCACGTGGCCGTCACCGGTGCGGAGTTCGTGGTCGTGGGCGATCAGTGCTCGCGCCACCTCGCTCGAGTCGAGGCGCACGTGGATCCGGGTGACGGTCTCGGTGACCGGTTCGGCGCGCGCCGCCAACCGGCGTGCGATCGCAACGTCGCGGCTGTCCGACCCCGTCCCGATGAACACCCTCCTGGCGTGGGCGATCGAGGCGCCGGTGGCGATGTCCTCGGTCAGAGCGTCGGCGAGCAGTAGGGGCCACCCGCGTTGGTCGCAGAAGGCGACGGCCGCCTCGGAAGGGTTCCGGTCGATGACGATCACATCGTCCTGGTCCCGTAGGGCACGCAACAGGACGAACCCGGCACTGCCGGAGCCTACGACGACCGTGTGCGTCCGGTACCGGCGTGCGCGCCGACGGCGGAGGCGTTGCCGGGCGACCGAGCTCACGACGAGCAGCACTGTCGCCGTGGACGTGGTCGGCCCGAGCAGTTGGGCCACCTGCAGCGTGGCGGGGACGTCGGCTGACGTGTGGTAGCCGCCTCCGCCTGCGAACAAGGTGAGGATGCCGAACGCCACGTTGAGCGGCGAGTCGTCGTAGCCGGTGAGCTGTGAGAGACCGATCGCACCGAGGACGACGGTCGCCACCGCCGCGACGGCAGTGACGACGGTGACCACCCGTGCGCCCGGGTGCTGATCCCGCAACGACTCCATCAGCGAGCTCATTCGTTGCGAACGTAGCAGGGCCACCGATCTCGACCGCCGCCAACGTCGCTCGCGGCACGCTCGATGCTGCTGGAAGGATCGGTACTGTTGCACGGATGACCTGGGGGCGGAGGTGGTTGACAGCGGCAGTAGCGATCCTCGGGTCGGCAACGCTCCTCAGCGCGGTCGCGGGATGCAGCGGCTCCGACGCGCAGGTCCCGGCCACCTCGGCGCCGACGACCGCCGCCTCGCCGGGTGAGCCTCCGGTGCCTGAAACGTCGAACGCAACGATGATCGATCCCGTCACAACCACGACCGTGCCGTCCACGTCGACGCCAACCTCGGCGCTGGCGACGTTGGTCCCGCCGGTCGACCTGAGGGCCTCCGCATCGACCCGCGAGATCCTCGAGCTGCCTGGCGTCGCCGAATGGGTCGAGGGCGTGAGAGGCGTCACGCGTACCGACGACATGTCGTGCGACCGGATCGAGGACGAAGCCCCCGAGCTGAGTGCAGCAGTCGCCACCCAGGTGATCGCGATCGAAGAACCCACGCTGCAGGAAATGTTGCTGAACTTCGACGCGGCGGCATCGTCGGCGGTCGCGCTTTGCCAGCAGGGTTCGCCGACCGAAGCCGCCGCTGAGTGGGCAGATGCTGTCGCGCTCGCCGCGTTCATCGACGAACGGATCGCCCTGCTGTGAACAACCGCTGGGCCGTGATCGGGGCGCTGTTCGTCGGTGCGCTTGGAGCCGGGTCGCTCCAGGCCGGGTCAGACGAGGGCACGGCCCTGCCGCCCGACCTCACCTGGCTTGCGCTTGGGGACTCGTACAGCTCCGGTGAGGGGCTGCCGTACCCCGATGTTCCGGCCAACCCGCCCGGCAGGACGTGCGAGCGGGCAACCGGGCGGTCGACGGTCGGCGTACCGTCGCGGGCGTATGCCGTGGTAGCGCGCGACGATCTCGACCTCGACGCGTCCGACGTCGACTTCGTGTTCGTCGCCTGCACCGGCGACATCTCTGATCAGTGGGCGGCGCGCTGGAACGAGGGTCTGGGGTCCGCTCGGGCCGACCTCGTCACGATGTCGTACGGCGGCAACAACATCGGATTCGCCGATGTTGTGCTCGACTGCGTCGGGATCTCGGCCGAAGGCGGCTTCAACGCAATGCTCGGCGGCTCGGTCGCCTGGGCGCTGAACCCTGCGCTTGGCTGCAACACCTCCGAAGACGAGTTGCGGCGACGGATCGACGTGCTCACCGGGAACGCCGACGGTGCGTTGGCGAAGGGCGATCTTGACCTGCCTCGCCTGTACGAGCAGATCGCCACCCAGGCGGTCCATCCCGGCGGACACGTGGTCGTGACCGGCTACCCCAACATCGTCGAGGAATCGGGCCGGTGGACGTGGCGGCTGCTGTCCGGCAACCGATGTCACCGGATTCGGCGTGCCGACACCTCGATGTTCCGATCGGTCGCCGGCTACCTCAACCGGCAGATCGCCCTTGCCGTCGCCGACGCCGACGGCAGGTACAACGATGTCCGGTTCCACTGGGTCGACACGTCGCAGGTGTACGAGAACGACGCCACTGGACGGCACGGGCTCTGCACCGGATCTCCGTGGCTGAACGGGCTCACTGCCGGCACCGAGGGGGCGCATTCGGGCGCCGTGTGGGGTCGCATCTTCCGCTCCTTCCATCCCAAGCAGGAAGGCCACGACGCCCTCGGCCACGCCGTCGCCGATGTGGTGAGGAACCTCGACTGGTCCGATCTCGAACGCCTTCCCCAAGGGGTCGCTGTTCCCCAGGGGCTCCACGGCGACTGGAGCGGCACGATCACGTCGTCGAATACCGACATCGCCCCGTTCACCGTCAGCCTCGCGGTCGACGGTTCCGGTGCCACGTTCCGGTCGCCCGCTGGGGGTTGCGACGCTCGCCTCGTCCCGTACGCGGCCGACGGCGACGCGGTGTCGCTGCGCGCCGGCGCGTCGAGCGGCGACTGTCAGCCCCAGGGCAGCTGGCGGCTCGAGCCGTCAGGCCCGGACAGGATCCGGTACACCTGGTCTGGCCCATCGTCGGTCCGTGTCGATACCGGAGAGCTCATCCGCACTGACCTCGAGGCCAACATCGGTTGGCCGACGACCGCAGGGATCGTCCAGGGTCCGCCGGTGTTCTACACGTATCTCGGAGCGGAGTTCATCTTCCCGTCGTGGGTGAGCTGCACCGACGACGAGACCGTGTGCATCGTCGGAGCCGGCGACGAGGTGCGCGTCTACGTTCTCCAGAAGATCCGCTACGTGACCAGCGTGCCGTTGGACGCTGCTGACCCCGCCCTCGAGTTAGCAGCACTCGGTGCCACCGAGGAGCAGATCGACGAACTCCTCTCACCATGACCGAATGCCCGTAGTGGTTCGGCGAGCGCCATTGAGTTACGACCACGACGCGTTCTCTATGAACACTCCGAGCCGTCGAACACTTCGACGCGGGGATAGCCCGTGAACGACACGATCACGGCACCCGATGCGGTGACCACATGGGAATGAAACGGTGCGGCCAACTCGAGAACGCAGGGCTCACCCCGATCGGGCAGGAGCGCGCTGAGCTGTGAGTTCTGACCGTTGCCGGTGTCGAGCGAGGGGAGTGACCAGTCGCCGGTCGATCTCGACGGGTACACCTTGTTCGCGTCGAGCAGTGGCCACCAGCCCTCGGCGGGATCGAAGCCGGCGAGGCCTGCGCGATGAGCGGTCACTACCGTCCAACCGGTCGACGAACGCTGCAGATTCTTCGGGGCCTCCGGGGCGGCGAACTCGGCGACCACGGCGAGATCGTCGACACTGACCTTGACGACGAGGTCCAGCTCCGCGAGTGACACGAACGCCTGACCGGCCGTTTCGGAGGGGGCGACGCCCCACGGTGCGCCGGCCAGCTCTGCCTCGTGCAGCAGGGATCCCGATTCGAGTTCGTACGTCCTGAGGAGGTCGTCGTCGGCGAACGTCGCCAACACAACGTCGCCGATGACCGACACCTCGGTCGGGCGTTTGTCGAGTTCGACTGACCAGGACAGGCCAGATGAGGTGTCGACCGCCGTCAGCATCTGATTCTGCGCGTGCACGCCGACCACCCGGCCGGCATGTGCCGACACCGAGGTCATCGGCCCACCAAGACTCCCCACCCGTTGGGCAGACACGGAGTCGAGGTCGAGCGATAACACTCCACCGTCGGAGGCGAGAGCCAACACGTCACCCGTCGAACCGTCCACGATCACCCGTTGCACTCGCCCACCGGTCGCGATCGGCGTTCCGGTGGCCGTCTCCGCAACGAGACCGCCCAGATTCCGTGCCACCGTGCTCAACAGGATCGCACCCACCACGATGCCCGGTGTGCGCCGGAGCCACGAGCGCTGTCGCGGCGCCGCACCCGGCGCCCAGATGCGCGCTTCGCCGCCCCAGTCAACGGGAATGTAGGCGGGATTCGGCACCTGTGGCGCGGGCAAGGCTTGCCGCCACTCGGACTCGAGGAACTCCTGTGCCTCCGCCACGGCCAGCTGATAGGAGACGTCGTCGGAGGCGTTCGACGTGAATGCCCTGATCCCGAGCATCGGGTGGACCGCGACACCGAGCACCACGGTGTTGCCTGACTCGAAGTCGAACGCAGCAGCAGGCACCCCCAGCGTGTGGGCAAGGACGTCCAGTCGCTTCCGTCGCTCTTTCTGGGCGACCGGTGCGATCACGAACAACGTCTTGTGCAACGCCCCTCGTTCCTGAAGATCCCTGATCTCCATGATGCAGTGCTCAGTTCGCGCCAGCGACACGACGATAAGGCTGGACGATTCGATCAACTCGGCGATTCGCCCACGCCACGCGTCGTCGGACACGCGCTCGCGCACTGCGCCGAGTTGAGGAAGTCGCGTCCCCGGATCGGTGAGAGCCCGGATCGGACCAATGGAGTGCACTGCCCGCGCGACGACCTCCTCGAACCGCTCCCATCTTCGGAGCGTCAGGCGGTCGAATGTCGACACGTCGCCGACCGATCGGGAACGCATCCGAAGCCCGTCGTCGGCGAACGATCGCAGGAACAGTGTCGGTGTCCTGTCGTCGTCAGCGAGATGACGAGCATGACGAACCGCCCCGAGTCGACGAGCGAGCAGCAGGGGAGCCGGGCTCGCTGCCAACGCAACGACACCGAGGATCAATGAGAGTCGCTGATACTCCTCGAGCGACAGATCGCTCGGGTTGATCACACCGATCGCGTCGATCGCGGCGGCGATCCAGATTGCGGTGCCGCCCAAGAACACCAACATGATCGTCGCGACGACCAGCGGAATCGACGTGACGAGCGCCCAGCCTCGGAGTCGTGGATGGCTCGCTCCGACCGATCGACGATCCAGCCCGATCAACTGGAGCACGAAACCGTGCACGATCACGCCAACGGCCAAGAAGACGCCGCTTTGGACCAAAGTCAGTCGTAGAGCCGTGGCTGCGACGGTGAGCGTCACGAGTGCCATGATCGTGAGACCGCCTCGCCAGCGACCCTGTTGCAGCGCCGCGTGCGCGGCTGCGCGAACGTCGCTCGTGCCGACCGGGGGCGGTTCGTCGGCGTGACCACGAATACGCAGGAGTAGCCGTCTGCGCGCCGCACGGTCGGCGAGCATTGTGGTGAAGCCGAGGAAAATCGACCCGACGAGAATTAGGTTGATCTCCATCGACAGGAGGTCCAGCCGTCCCCGCTCGAGGCTGATGACGTCCAAGGTCGGCAGCGCCGCCGGCTGCTCGAGCAGCCGGTACTGGTCGTTCGTGACCGTCTCCAGCACCGCGCGCGCTTCGTCTTCAGCGTGCTCGCCGGTGCCGAACGCGGACACCTGGACCCCGTACGCACCTTCGACCACCTGACTGTGGATCTCGAACCAGCCCGGATCGCGACCCGTGACCCGGATGCGGGTGCCGGCGGGGTAGCCCTCGACGGACTCATCTGGGTCGGCGCTCCAGGAACCGAGAAAGGCGCGTCCCCACCCGTCCGCGCGGACAACTGCAATCTCGATGACCACCCCGGCCGAGATGTCGGGACGGAGAAACGCCGTGAGGCCGGATTCCACGAGTGCCTGTCGACGCGCCTCGACGAGCTGGATTGCGTCGGAGGTCAAACCCCGGTTCGGGCTCGGACCCGAGAATTGGACGACGAAACCCTCGAGATCCGCAATCAGCACGTCGTCGAGCGGAGGCAGGTCGGGGGTCGGGAGGATGGTGGTCGTGTCGGTCGACTGGCGGATCACCACGAAGGCCGCGATGGAGATCGCGATGAGGAGGACTCCGTAGCCGGCCAGCCGTAGGGCGGGCACGGCTCCGTAGTTCGACCTCCCCGCCTCCTTCGCCACGGAAGCCAGTATCGCATCCGCCGAAGCAGCGGTTCCGACCGACCGGGCGTGTTCACCCACGGCGATCCGCAACCCGCTCTGGCTTCGCCGAGCTCACAGCGTTGCGGCTCGTCGGCAGCTGCTGAACCTGGCCACGCAAGGGAGGGCGTGAACGCGATGTCGATGCACCTGCACCGAAGGTCTTGCACCACCCGTCGCTGCGTGATCTCTCCTGAGACGAGGGCCGTGGCTGAAGTGCGTCCCGATTGGTGAATCCGGCGTCCTCAAGCCTGATCGGGCTTCGGGAATGTCGTTGGAACCTCTACGCTGGTCCATCGCACGGCCGGCCTCGTGTCGACGACCGGGCTTTGTCCCGCGAATCGCGCCGGTTCAGCGCCTCTAGCTCAATGGTAGAGCAGTGGGCTTTTAACCCATTGGTTCAGGGTTCGAGTCCCTGGGGGCGCACCCGATCGACGCACGTGCCGGCGGCCGAGCCGTCGGCCCGGTCAGATGCCGAACTTCGCGGCGCGGAGCTGCGCCGCGGCGTCGTCCGTCCCGTCGATCTCGACCAGGGCGTGGTCCTGGCGCCCGTAGACGAAGAGCACGAGCTCACCGATCGGGCCGCGCACCGTCACCGTCGGCTCGCCCTCGTGGGCGACGAACGGCTCGCGGCCGTCGGGCGCCAACGTCACGCCGGTCGGCGCCGACTTCGTCAACATCTTCGCCGCCCG
Source organism: uncultured Acidimicrobiaceae bacterium (assembly GCA_963972325.1). Taxonomy (GTDB): domain Bacteria; phylum Actinomycetota; class Acidimicrobiia; order Acidimicrobiales; family Ilumatobacteraceae; genus Ilumatobacter. The sequence continues at coordinate 2,739 of CAXAWD010000015.1, read as the reverse complement.
TGCCAAGGCGGCGGCCAGGTCGTTCTCCAACTCGGCGTCGAGGTCGCGGGGCGTCCAGCCGTCGGCGGCACGGCGGATGTCTTCGGTGTGCACGAAGAACTCGATCGTGTTGACCGCCCGGTCGACCTTGTCGATCCGGGTCGGCGACCACACAGGCGGCCCACTGCGGACCCGTTCGACCAGATCGCCCCAATCGTCGTCGGCGGTCTTCGCCTGAACCTTGTCGGTGTAGCCGGAGAGTGCACCGACGAGGATCCCGACCGCAGCGTCGGGCCGCCGCTCGCGGATCACCACGTGGGCGGCGAGATCGCGGGCGGTCCAATCCCCACAGAGGGTCGGTGCATCGGGGCCGGCGGCGAGCAGATCGTCCGCCAGTTGACGTCGTTCACGGGAGGCAGGCGTACTCATGAGGTGAGGGTATCGAGGCTCCGGCCGCCTGCTCCGTCGCGTCAGCCGACGAGGGCGGCGGCGACCCGCCGGGCGTCACGGTCGATCGCCCACAGCGTGCCCGTCAGCGGCACACGGAACCCGACGAACCCCAGCCCTGGGCGGGGCACCGGCTCGGTGGGCCGACCATCGGCACCGAGCACGCCGAGGTGTCCGACCAACGGCTCCAGACCCGGCCGATACCCCGTGGCCGCGATCACGTGGTCGGCGTCGACGTGCGTGCTGTCGTCGAGCACCGCCCCGGTCGCATCGAGATCGGCGACCGCGGCGACCACCCGCACCCGCCCGGCACGGATCAACTCGACGATGCCGTCGGCGGTCATCGGCTCCTTGCACCCGGCGAGCAGTTCCATCATCGGCGCCTCGGGCTCCGGCAGGTAGTCACGAGGCCCGTACACGCGGCGTTCGAACCACGGGGCGACACGATCGACCACGCGGTCGGGCAGCACCTCGGCGGGTGGGGCGAACGGCGTCGACGGCACCCCGGCCACCTCCCGTGGGAACACCTGCGGCGCCGAGCGAACCGCCCACGTGACATCGACGTTCGCCCGGGCGAGGTCGACGCAGATCTCGCCGCCCGAACTGCCTGCCCCGACCACCAGCACCCGGCCGCCGACGAAGGTGTCCGGGCGGCGGTAGTCGACGGCATGGGTCAACCCGCCGTCGAAACGGGCGCGGCCCGGCCAGTCGGGAATCGTCACCTGCTGCGAGTGCCCAGTCGCGATCACCACCGCCGAGTACCGATGCGCGATGCCATTGCGGACGACCGTCCAGCCGCCGCCATCGGGGTCGACGCGATCGACCGACCCGTCCTCACCGAGCACGCACTCGAGCCGATGGTGGGCGGCGTACCGCTCGAAGTAGTCGACCAGGTCGTCGCGGCCCACCCAGCGACCGAGCGATCGCTCCATCCGGGGGCCCGGCAGGTCCGACATCCAACGCACCGTGTTGAGCCGCAGCGAGTCGTACCGCTCGGCCCACGACGAACCGACCCGCTCCGATCGATCGAACACGACGGCTCGCGCCCCTCGGTGACGCAGCAGCGCGGCGGTCGCCAAACCGGCCGGGCCGGCACCGATCACGGCGACCTCCGGTGCGCCCTCGGGCGGGTCGGGCGCGGCCCACGGCCGGAACCGATCGGTCACGCGGGCCAGCGGTTCGAACACGGTCAGACGTGGCGGATCGACATGCCGCCGTCGACCGGGATGATCGCACCGTTGACGAAGCTCGACGCCGGCACGCACAGGTTGACCGTCATCTGTGCGACCTCCTCCGGGATGCCGTAGCGGCGCAGTGGCACCCGCCGCCGGGCGTAGGTCTCCTTCGCCTCGTCGGGGATCTCCTCGGTCATCCCGGTCAGGATCGGGCCCGGGCAGATGCAGTTCGCCGTCACGCCGTGCCGGCCGAGCTCGACCGCCATGCTCTTGGTCAACCCGACCACCCCGGCCTTGCTCGCGGCGTAGCCGGCGAGTCCGGCGCCGGTGACGATCGCCTCGGTCGACGCGATGTTGACGATGCGGCCGGCGTCGGACGCCAGCAGGTGAGGCAGCGCGAACCGCACGAGGCGCGCGTGCGCGGTCAGGTTCACGTCGAGCGTCGTCGCCCAGTTCGTCTCGAACGTGTCGTCGTCCTGGTCGAAGAACGAGTTGGGGAGCGCCACCCCGGCGTTGTTGACCACCACGTCGATGCCGCCGAACGCAGCGACGGTCTCGGCGACGACTTCGCGCAGCCGGTCGACGTTCGCGACATCGCACGTCACCCCGATCGCCGCCCCCTCGCCGTGCGCGGCACGGATCTCCCCGGCCACCGCGGCGACCCGCTCGCGGTCGAGATCGACGACGCACACCCGGGCACCCTCGTCGGCGAACAGGTGGGTGGTCGCGCGGCCCATCCCGCTCGCGGCGCCGGTCACGATCACCGAGCGGCCGGCCAGCGACCGTGAGAGCGTCGAGAGTCGTCGGGTGTCGGTCATGTGGATCTCCCCGTCGTCGGATGGTGGTCGGACCCGGTCGGTCCGGCCCGCGCGGCCCGTGCGGTCCGTGCGGCCGAACGTAGTCTGGATCCATGGGGTACTCGTATGTCACGGTCACCACCGACGGACCGGTCACCACGGTCACGCTCGACAACCCGGCCAAGCGCAACGCGTTGGCGCTCGACGTCATGCTCGAGCTCACCGAGGTGTTCCGATCGGTCGGAGCCTCCGACGCGCTGGGTGTCGTCCTCGCGGCGAACGGGCCTGTGTTCTCGGCCGGCCACAACTTCGGCGACATGGTCGACGCCACCCTGCCCGAC
>CAXAWD010000014.1:0-18578 GCA_963972325.1 uncultured Acidimicrobiaceae bacterium | reverse complement strand
GCCGGTTCGGTGGCCTCGGCGGTGTCGTCGGCCGGCTCACTCGCCTCGGTGGTGTCGTCTGCAGGCTCGCTCGTGTCATCGTCTCCGCCGCACGCGGCCAGGACGAGACCGAACGAAACGGCAACGGCAGTGAATGCAGTGCGCTTCTTGGTCATGTTGAGAACCCTCCCATGGGTTGGTTGTTTGGGGGTGTCACTCGGCAAGTCAGTTCACGCTGCTCACGTCGCGACGGTGGTACGCACATCAGCGGCCGGTCCCGAAGGATCGGTCGACGGTGCGGACGAATCGGAATCGAGGACGAGGTCGCGGTAGACCTTCAACCGCTCGAACCCGGCGATGATGATGTTGCCGGCGGCGATCAGCATGACTCCGGCGAGCCCTGCGAACAGGGTACCGACGCCGCTGGCGAAGTTGGGGTCGGAGGCACGGGCGAGACTGCCCACCCAGCCGACGGAGATCAGGAACACGCCGGCGCCGAGGCCCATGGCGACCGCTCCGCCGAACCACTGCTTGCGGTCGCCGAGACCGGCGGCACCAGCCGCCACGGCCGCCGCCGCGGCACCACCGACGGTGAACACGAGTGTCCAGATGCCGAGGCCCGGGCCGTCGGAGGACTTGCCGTCGATCACGATCCGCTCGGCCGAAGCGGCCAGCGAGCGGATGCGCAGGATCTCGCTGCCGGCGGGGCCCGAGTCGATCTCGCCCGCTTCCTCCTGGCGCAGGACCTCATCGATCTGGGCTTGGATCTCGGGTGTCATCACGGCGTCGGCCCGCTCGTCGAGCGTCCACATCGAGAACATCGAGATGATGGCGAACAGGACGCCACCGATCCCGAGCACGATCGGTGCCGACAGGACCCTCGGCTTGAGGGGACGACGCGGCCCGTACGGTGCGATCTGGAGCCAGCGCAGCGCGGCGGCGGAGGCGACGACGCCACCGATGACCGCAACCCAGACGCCGATGCCGTTCGAGTAGCCGACGGTCAGCGGGCTGGGCGACGTGACCAGATAGCCGACGCCGGTGAGCAGCCCACCGAGTGCGCCGATCAGGGCACCATCGGGCGACAGCCATCGATTGCCCGACTTGGCGAGCACGCTCACGGCGGCGACGACGACGAACACGCCCATCGCGGCGACGCCGAACGCGAACCACGAGCCGCCCTCGGCGGCCCAACCGGCGAACGACTCGCCCGGCAGTTCCTGATCGACACGACGCGAGTAGCCGGTGATCTTGGCCGCGTCGATCGCCCACGTGAGGAACAGCGACACGACCATCAGGGCACCGCCGGCGGCGACGGCGAAGATGGTGGCACGCTCGGGGCCGCCGACCGGGGTGAGCTTGCCCTCGTCCTCGTCGGCATCGTCGACCGCGACCGGGTCGGCCAATTGCACCTGGGCATTGGCGAGTTCGGGGTTGAAGGCCGGATCCTCGAGGAGCACCTCGGGTTCGCGACGCGACTTCCACGCCGTGGTGATCCGGGAGAACAGGTTGTTGTGACCGGTCTCGGTCTGCGCGATGCGGTCGAGGATGACCGCCAGGATGAAGAACGCCAAACCACTGGATGCGGCGAGCGACACGTCCTGCTGGCCGAGTGCACGGAACAGCAACCGGCCGAGACCGCCGGCGCCCATGATCGCTGCGACACCGAGCATCGAGAACGCGAGCAGCAGGGTCTGGTTGATGCCGGTCATGATCGCCGGACGTGCGAGCGGCAACTGCACGTCGGTCAGGACGCGGCGTTCGGGGGCTCCATAGGCGCGCGCTGCCTCCACGACGTCTTCGGGCACCTGTCTGATGCCGAGGTTCGTCAATCTGATCAACGGTGGCAGCGCGAAGATCATCGTGGCCATCGTCGCGCCGACCGGACCGACACCCCAGAAGTAGATGAACGGGAGCAGGTACACGAACGAGTGGATGACCTGCATGGCGTCGAGCGTCGGTCTGAGCACACCCCACACCGAATCCATTCGTCCGGCGAGGACGCCGAGTGGGATGCCGATGATCACACAGAGCAACACCGCGACGAGGATGAGACCGATCGTCCGGGCCGTCTCCTCCCAGTACTCGTTGCCGAGCAGACCGCACACCACCAGGCCGGCGGCGGTGCCGACGGCGACGGTCGGGTTGCGCACCAGCAGGGCGATGACGAACATCACGCCGACGAGCCACAACCAGGGCATCTCGACGAGGAAACCCTCGACGAAGTTGTCGTTGAGGAACTCGAACGGCCACGCGATGGCGTCGAGCAGACCGCCCAGGTTCAGGGTGACCCAGTTGACGGCCTCTTCGGTCCATGATCCGAACGGGATCGTGAACTCGTCGAGCACCTCGTTGTCGGTGACGGGAACCTCACCGGCTGCGCTGATCAGACTCACAGGAACACCTCTCGTTCGAAACCGTCGATCAGACTCTCGACTCGGCCCATCTCTTCCATGATGTGGCGGGGGTCGAGGTTGCCGACCAGGCGGCCCGACTCGTCGACGACGGCGATCGGGATACCGCGACCCGCAGCGGCGTACACCGACGCCAGGGTCTGTTCGGGTCCGCAGCGCTCGAAGTCGTCACGGAGGGCGTCGTGCAGGTTGGTGCTGCCCATGCCGGACACGCGAATGCCGTCACCGGCGGTGAGCACCGAGACCGGCTTGCCCTCGGCATCGACGACGAAGGCACCGGACCGGTCGCCCAGGTGCTGCATCCCCTCGTGCAGGGTCAGCGACGGGTCGAGCGGTTGTGGTTCGATCATGATCTCGTCGACCTGGATGACGCGGCCCTGATCGACGTCTTGGACGAACTCGGCCACGTAGCCGGTCGCCGGCTTCGTGAGGATCTCCTCGGGGGTGCCGATCTGGACGACCGCACCGTCTTTCATGATGCACACGCGGTCGCCGATGCGCAGCGCCTCGTTGAGATCGTGCGTGATGAACAGGATCGTCTTCTTGAGATCGGCCTGGATGGCCATCATCTCGTCTTGCATCTGGCGACGGATCAGCGGGTCGAGGGCGCTGAACGCCTCGTCCATGAGCAGGATGTCGGGGTCGGCGGCGAGCGCCCGAGCCAAACCGACGCGCTGCTGCATGCCGCCTGAGAGTTCGGACGGATAGCTCGTGGCGTACGGGGCCAGCCCCACCAGCGCGAGCGCCTCGACCGAGGCCCGGTCTCGCTCGTGCTTCGGGACGCCCTGCACGTTGAGGCCGTACCCGACGTTGTCGATGACCGATCGATGCGGGAACAGCGCGAAGTGCTGGAAGACCATGCCCATCTTCTCGCGGCGGAACGCCTGCAGGGTCGAACCGGTCATCGCCTGCACGTCTTCGCCGTCGACGATCACCTTCCCGTCGGTGATCGTGTGGAGTTTGTTGACCGTGCGGATCGCCGTGGACTTGCCGGAACCCGACAGACCCATCACGACGAAAATCTCGCCCTCGTTGACGCTGAAACTGACGTCGGTCAGACCCACGACATGGCTGGTGCGAGCCTGGACCTCGTCTTTCGGGACCCCCGCTTTGGCGAGGTCGAGCGCTCGGCCACGCGGCTGGTCTCCGAAAATCTTGTACACGCCTTCGAGACGGATTTTATTCTGCAACGGCTCTTCTCTCTCCTGGGCGCGACGAACTCAGCAGGCGCTCGGTTATGGGCATCGACCATAGCGCGAGTCGGTGAGGCGCCCGACGTTCGGCGCCATAACCCCAGGTCAGCGGTAACTCGCGTGTCGCGAAACCGCGCTCAGCCGCGGTGTCGGTCGAGGCGATCCGCGCCAGCGTCGAAGCCCGGCAATTGCACCTCGACGGCGCCGGAATGCGCTGCAGCGAGGCCGGTTACGATGCTCTCGACTTCGGCCCACGACGTCGCTCGGGGGTCGCCCGGCAGGTCGCGATTGTACGGCTGCTCGAACGCGATCACCGTGTTGCCGGCGGCCCTCAATTGCTCGATGTTGTGTGGCGCGTCATCGATATATGCGTCGGCTTCGACCTGCGGTTTGGCGCCGAGGAAGCACAGATCGCGGTAGGGGATTTTGTGGATGTCGAGCCACGCCGCGGTATCGGCGACGGCCTTCTCGTGACCCCAGTGCACGTACAACCGGTGGGTGATGATCCGGATCCAGATGCCGGCGTCGGACAGCCGCCACAACGCGTCGGCGGCGCCTTCGATCACCGGCATCGTGCGGAACATCGCGTGCTCCATCACCGCGATGCGGTGGTACTGCGCATAGTCCTCGGGGCCGAAGCCCCACTCGTGGAAGTCCCACGATCGTTCGAGCGGCATCGTGTCCGGATCGACGCCGCGCAGTTCGGCCATGATCTCGCGAAACCGCCACGTGTGGTCGGCGACCACCCCGTCGAGATCGACCCCGAGGATGAACTGCCGGTCGCTCACCGAGCAGGCTCCTGGGCGAGCGTCCGCGCTCCGGCGGACACATCGGCCATCGGGTCGTCGACACCTCCACCGACGTCGACACCTCCACCGACGTCGACCGCCCGACCGGCGACGATGCGGCGACGGATGGCGCCCGAGATCGTGTCGACGGCGATCGTACCGACGATGACGACGATCAAGGCGAGACCGGCCTGCCCGTACTCCTTGAATCGGAACGAGTCGCCGAGCGTGCCGCCGATGCCACCGGCGCCGACGATGCCGAGCACCGACGACGCGCGAATATTGATCTCGAAGCGGTACAGGAGGAACGACGTCAGCTCGGGAGCGACCTGCGGGATGACTCCCCACCGCAGCCGCTGGACCGCCGAGGCCCCGACCGCGTCGGTCGCCTCGATCGGGCCCGGCTTGATGTTCTCGATGATCTCGTAGAAGAGCTTGCCGAGGCTGCCGATCGAGCCGACGCCGATCGCGAGCACGCCGGCCATCGGGGTCAGGCCGAACACCGGGATGAACAGCAGCGCCAGGATGATCTCCGGAACGGCACGCAGGACGTTGAACACCTGACGGGTGACCCACGCGATGGGGCGCCCGACGAGGTTCTCGGCCGCCAGGAACGCCAACGGGATCGCGAACACGGCCGCGATCAAGGTGCCCATCCACGCCATCGCGATCGAGTCCCACATCAGGCCGATCATCTTGTCGAGGTCATCCCACGGCAGGTCGCCGAACATGACACGGAACATGCGCCACATGTCGACCGGTGCGGTCCACAACCGGCCCCACTTGAGATCGACGCTGATCGCCGACCAACCGAACAGGACGACGAACACCGTGGTCAGGGCGATCCGTGCCGTGTCGAGCCCCTTGGAGGGCAGCCGGACCGGTTGGTTGCCGAGCGGTGCGCTCATACCAGCCGCCTCCGGATCCGCACGGAGATGTACTCGACCACGAACACGACGAGGAAGAACATCACCACGAGGCCCCACAGCTTGTCCCATTGACCGCGGTTCTGGAAGAACACCAGCCGGGTACCGATTCCGCCGGCGCCGACCAGGCCCAGCACCGCCGACGCCCGCAGGTTCAGCTCGAGGTCGTACAGCGCGTACGACGAGAACGCCGGGAGGATCTGTGGCACGATCGCCGTTCGCAGCATCTGGGTGTGCGACGCACCAGCGGCGTTGGCCGCCTCGACCGGACCCATGTCGAGCCCGTCGAGCGTGTCGGCGGTGAGCTTGACCATCACCGCGATCGAGAAGAAGAACAGGGCGAGCACCCCACTCAGCGCGCCGATGCCGGTGCCGAGCACGAACAGGCCGGCCCACACGAGGTCGGGAATCGACCGGATCACGTTGTTGATCGACCTGAGGATCAACCGCGGGACGACGTACGGGTTGCCGACCTTGGTCGACCACAACGCCAGCGGCAACGAGACGATCACGCCACCGGTCGTGCCGAGCACCGCCATCTGGAGGGTCTGCAGGAACGCCGAGCGGGAGCGGGCCGAGAACATCTCGCCCCACCGGGTGTGCAGCAGGCCGTCGAACACCGGATTGGAGCGTTGGATGTCTTCGATCACCCCACTGAACGAGAACTCGACGCGACGAGCGCTGACGATCGTGAAGACGATGACCAGGATCCATACGCCGATCGCGAACGCCGACGGTTTGGGTTTGCTGGGAAGCCGGAGCTGCTGCTGGTCCGCCGACGGAGCCACCGTCGCCGTCACAACGCCGCCTGTTTGGCCATCGTGTCGTCGGCGGTGAGGCTGCGGCCGTAGATGTCTTCGAACACCTGGGCGTCGCAGGCGCTGCCCGGCCCGTCGAAGACGAGTTCGCCCGAGCGGAGCCCGATGATGCGATCGGCGTAGGCGGTGGCGAGATCGAGGAAGTGGAGGTTGACGATCGTCGTGATCCCGAGTTCACGGCTGATCTGTTGCAGATACTTCATGACCACGTGACTCGTCGGCGGGTCGAGCGAAGCGACCGGTTCGTCGGCGAGGATGATGGACGGCTCCTGTGCCAACGCCCGTGCGATGCCGACCCGCTGACGCTGACCGCCCGACAGGTTGGTCGCCCGCACGTAGGCCCGGTCGAGGATCTCGACCCGCTGCAACGCTCGGGCGGCGATCTGGATGTCTTCCTCCGGGTACTTGCCGATCAGCGTCCGCCAGGTCGGCACCTGGTGCAGGCGACCCATCAGCACGTTGTTGAGCACCGTGGTGCGGTCGACCAGGTTGAAGCCCTGGAAGATCATGCCGACGTCGGAGCGGAGCTCCCGGCGGCCCTTGCGGCTCAGGTTCGGGACGTCGTGGCCGTTGACGTCGAGTTTCCCGCTCGTGAGCGGCACGAGGCCGTTGATCGCCCGGATGAGGGTCGACTTGCCGGCGCCGGACAGGCCGACGATGACGACGAACTCTCCGTCACCGATCTCGAGGTCGAGATCTTTCATGGCGGACACCCCGCCGTCGTAGGTGACGTTGGCCTGCTCGAATCGGATCATGTAGCGCGCTTCCTGGCGTGGGGGCGACCTGAACGGCGACCCCTCAATGAGGTGGTTGACGTGGTTGACGAGGACCCTAGTCGGGGCCCGAACGCGGAACGGGTCCCGCCCGCAGTGCGGACGGGACCCGTTCGTCGGTACGTGTACCTGGTGCCGAATCAGCCGAGCAGGTCGGCCAGTTCGGTCTCCAGCGAGCGGATGATGTCGTACGAGCCCTCGGGGACCGGCACGAGACCATCGATCTCGTACAGCTCGTCGAGGACCGTGGCGCCGTCCTCGGTGGCTGCGATGTCGATGAAGGCGGCCGCGATGGCGTCCTTCAGGTCCTGAGGGAGATCGCCGGCGACGGCGAAGCCGTCGTTCGGGATCGGAGCCGACCAGCCCCAGACGACGACCTGCTCGCCGACGTCCGGCACGGTCTCGACCAGCTGGCCGCGAGCGTCGTTGAACGACACGCCCACTTCGGCGTCACCGTCGTAGACGGCCTGGACCGAGAGGTCGTGGCCACCGGCGAACAGCGACTCGATGTCGTCGAGCGGGTCGACGCCGGCCTCGATGAGACCGAGCGACGGGATCAGGTAGCCCGACGTGGACCCCTGGTCGACGAACGCCACGGTCTTGCCGGCGATGTTCGGGAGGAACTCGGTGCCGATCGGGCCATCGGCCGGACCGGTCGCCTCGTCGACGCCGTTGCAGAACTTCATGATCGTGCCGTCTTCTTCGTCGACGACGTCGACCGGCGTGTCGGCGCAGAACTCATCGGGGTTGTTGGTCAACCACTGCGTGACGTACTGGTTGTTGCCGAAACGCACGGCCTGGAGGATCAGGTCGGCGCCGGCGGTGTCGGCTGCCTGCACCATCTGCGACGGTCCGAGACCACCGGCGACCTGCGCCTGGCCCGACTGGAGCGCGACGATCACGCCGGCGTAGTCGGATGGCACGAGCGCCTCGACCTCGATGCCGAGTCGCTCGGCGAGCATGTCGGCGAGCGGCTGTGCGGTCTCGATGAGACCACCGGTCTCCTGGGACGGGGTCAGCGTGAAGACGATCGACTCCGGCCACCCTTCCGGCACCGTGGCCTCGTCGGACATGTCATCGGACATCTCGTCCGACATGTCATCGGACATGTCGTCCGACTCATCGGACATGTCGTCCGACATGTCATCGGACATGTCGTCGGACTCATCGGACATGTCGTCGGACATCTCGTCGGACGACTCCGCCGTGTCGTCGGCGGTGGCGGCTGCGTCAGCGGTGTCCTCGGAGGTGTCGTCGTCGCCGCCGCACGCTGCGAGCACGAGTGCGCTCGCCGCGAACGCTGCGATCAATGAGCGTCGCTTCATTCTGTTCCTACTTTCGGGGATGTGTGGGGTATCCCGTCTGTTCACGACTGCCTGGCGGCAAACCGGGGAATCGGAAACTCAGCCCGACCCCGACCGGTGGGACGCCCACACCATACTGCGCCCGAGCGATGGGGAAGACCGGCGTCGCGAACGATCTCAGAAACGCTCGGTGACGAGTTGAAGAAATTCAGGCCAACTCTCGATGCTGTGCGTGCCGTCGAGGGGACGGTTCCACGGTCGCACGAACCGGCAGATCGCGGCCTCGGGTCGGTGCTCGACGAGTTGTTCGAGCACGTACGGCGCGTCGTCGAGGTAGACATCGCAGTCGACTTCGTACTTGCGCTCGCTCAGGTGCACCTCGGTGGAAGGAATCTCGTTGTCGGCCAGCCATCGGAACGTGTCGGTGTGTGCCCAGTCGGGCTTGGTCGTCACGATCACCACGTGGTGGCCGTCGGCGCGCAGCTTCCGCAGCGACTCCACCGCCTGCGGGTACGGCTCGAGATGCCGAAAGATCGAACGACGATGCTCCTTCGGCGCAGCCCACGCCCAGAACTCGTTCATGTCGGCGAATCCGCCGATCCGGTGCAGACCGTCCCACGTGTCGACCATGTCGGGGTGCAGAACGCTGCCAAACTCTTCGGCATGCAGCTGCATCCAGCCACGGTTGAAGTCGGCGACGACACCGTCGAGATCGATTCCGAGACGCATTCGAACACCCTACGGACACCGACCGGAATTCTCCGATGAGTCGACCGGCCAGACTGCTCGTCGCTGCCCTGCTCGTGATCGGCGTGTCGTGTGGCGGCGACGACGCCGCCGAACCGGCCCGGGCGTACACCCTCGGACTCGAGGTCGACGACAGTGGCGAGCGGTACCGGTACGTCGCCGTCGACCCCGTCGACATCCGGGTCGGCGACGAGGTGACGTTCGAACTCCACAACACCGGTGCGCTCGTGCACGACCTCCGGATCGTCGACCCCGACGGCAGCCCGATCGCCACCGCAGCACCGGTCGCGCCGGGCGGCCGGGCGAGCGTCACCGCCCGTTTCGAGGAGGCCGGGTTCTTCCGACTCGACTGCCTCGTCGACGACCACCTGACCGAACACGAGATGCAGACGTTCATCGAGGTCAACGAATCCGTCGACTGAAGCTGCGAAACTGCTCGACCGATGGGCCTCGACATCGTCATCCCGCTGCTCGTCCTGGCGATCGTGGTGCCGATCGCGTTGACATGGGCGAAGAAGACCTTCAAGGACAACGTCGGCGTCGACCACGACGATCCCGTCGTGGCGCCGGCCGAGAGGCTGACCAGCCGTGCGCTCCGCGAGCTCGAGTCACCGCCGTGGCGTGTCGTCTACGAAGTGGCGCCGGGCAAGCTCGGCGGTGTCGGCCACGTGCTGATCGGGCCGTCCGGGGTGTTCGGGCTCCGCACCACGATGGATCCGCTCCCCCAGCCGCCGAAAGCCGACGCCGAGGCCACGGCCATCGCTCAGGCGGCGATCACGCGTGGCGGGCTCGATGATGCGCTGCAACGGTGTGCCATGTCGAGCGACCGGCTGATCGTCGTGCACTGGGGCGCGAACGACACCGCCGAGATCACGGTCGACCTGATGCCCGGTGTCACCGCCGTCGACGGTCGATCACTCGCCACGTGGGCCGCGACGGCCGGTGCGCAGGCGTTGACACCGGCGCAGGTCGATCTGGCGTGGCAGACCGTGGTGACCTCGATCGGTCGCCCCGACCCGCTCGCCTGACCGCTCCGGCGGACCGACGGCGGCGGCGACCGCTACCGGTCGAACTCGACGACGCGATCGACGAACCGCTGCGGCTCGATCAGGTGCGGGTAGTGGCCCTGGTCTGCCCACACCTCGACCGTGGCCGACGGGATCTTGCCGGCCAACCAGCCGGCGTAGTCGGGGCCCGGATCGATGCCGTGCAGCGACAGGTACGGCACGGTGATCGCGGCAGCGAGCTGGTCGACCACCGCGTCGAGATCGGCCGCCGTGGCGGTGAACATCATGTCCCACACCCCGAGCACGACATCCTGCTCCGCGGCGCGGACGTGATCGACCCGCCAACGCTCGGCGCCGGCGAGCGGGCCCGCCATCTGGTCGAAGATCGCCGAGATCGCACCCTGGAACGATTCGGCGTCGCCCTGGAGCATCGGCTGCAACTCGCTCAGCACCGCCTGGAAGTCGCTCAGCGCGAGCGGCTGGTCGACGTTGATCACGCCCCGGCACGGGCCGCCGGCCGCGTACGCCGAGACGACTGCACCGCCGAGCGAGTGGCCGACGAGCAATGCGTCGTCGGCACCCTCCGCCTGGAGTACCGCGCCCAGGTCGCCGGCCATCGTGGCGAGGTCGTACGGCGCCACGCGTGACGAACCGCCGTGGCCACGCAGGTCGACGGCGATCACGCGGTACCCCTGGCCGATCAGCGGGGCGATGAGCGGGTCCCACGTGCGACGACTCTCGGTGATGCCGTGCACCAGGACGAGCGGTCGACCCTCGCCCGCGGCGAAGTAGTCGATCGACACCCCGGGTGACGGGTGGGCGTGGGTTCCGTGTCCGGCCATGCCGTGACGGTATCCGCGTCAGCGGAACAGGTCGCGACCGGAGTCGCGGATCACCGGTGCCATCGACGCCGTGTCGTCGGCCTCCCACTCGAACCCGCGCACGACGGCGACCGGCACCCGCGACGTGTTGCCCTTCACGAGCTCCGACGCGGCGGCGAGTTCGTCGACCACGCAGATCTCCTGCACACGGAACTCGTGCCCGTGCGGATCGTGTTGGCCGATGTAGCTGTACAGCGGGTCGATGCCGGCGACGCCGATCGCGATGTCGGTCTGCCCCTCGCGCCACGGGCGCCCGAACGTGTCGGTGACCACCACGGCCACGTCGACGCCGAGCTCGGCGAACCGTGCGCGAGCCGTGCGAGCCGACGCGTCGGGGTCGGTCGGCAGCACCAGCACGCGGCCGTGCGCCCCGCTCGACGACTGGTCGACGCCCGAGTTGGCGCACACGAAGCCGTGCCGTGTCTCCGTGATCAGCACCGGGCCGATCTGACGGACGATCCGCTTCGACTCGCCCAGCACCACTTCTACGACCCGTGGGTCCTTGTCCCACCGCTCGGCCCACTCGCGAGCGAACGGTGACGGTTCGACGTCGTCGAGTTCGATCGCGCAGCCTTCGGCCTTCGACACGATCTTCGAGGTGATCAGCACGACGTCGCCGTCGTGCAGGTCGCAGGCACCCGCGATGAGTTCGGCGAGGTCGTGCCCCGGCTCGATCTCGGGCAGGCCGGGAACCGGCATGATCGTCAACGGGTTCGGCACGAACGGTCACCGTAGCGTCGGAGGGTTTGGAAGCTCGCGTCCGGAGGTACGCCCGCATCGACGACCACCTGCACGAACGGGCACCGACGACCATGCGCACAGCCGACCGACAACGACGAGCGACCGCAGTGCCGAGGTCGACCATCGGTCAGGAGCCGAGGCGATGAGTGCGACACCGACATCCGTCGACACCGACATCGGGGCCGAGGACGCCGTCGACTGGATCGAGCGCATCACGCGGTTCGGGTGGATCGGCAAGGGCTTCGTCTACCTGGTGGTCGGTGTGCTCGCGTTCCGTATCGCCGTGCAGCGGTGGGAATCCTCCTCCACCGGTTCGGGTAGCGGCGGCACGCAGGCCAATCAGCAGGGCGCGCTGCGATCGATCGCCGACGAGCCGTTGGGAACCGTGCTCCTGCTCGCACTCGCTGTCGGCCTCGGCATCTTCACGATCTGGAAGCTCGTGCAGGCCTTCGCCGGTCGGAGCGGCGACGTCGGACCGCTCAATCTGGCGAAACGAGTCGGCTGGGCCGGTCTGGGCATCTTCTACGGCGCCCTGGCGTGGACGGCGGCGCGCCTCGCATTCGAGGGCTCCGGCTCGTCGTCCGGCGGGCCGTCCGGAGGAGCAACGTCTCCGCAGGCCCTCACCGCCCGGTTCCTGGATCTCCCGGGTGGTCGCCTCATCGTCGCCGCCGTCGGCATCGGGGTCATCGTGATCGCCGGCTACCACGTCCGGAAGGGCGTCACGTACGACTTCATCGACGACCTCGACACCGACGACCTCGACGACGACGAAGAACGGTGGCTCGGCCGATTCGGGCTCGGCGGCTTCGTGGCCCGGGGTGTCGTCCTCGGGCTCAGCGGCTGGTTCCTGATCCGGGCCGCCGGCCAGTTCGATCCGAGCGACGCGGTCGGCCTCGACGGTGCATTGCGCCGCCTCGCCGACCTCACGTACGGCCGTGTGCTCCTCGTCGTCGTGAGCGTCGGGCTCATCGTCGCCGGCGCCTACGACATGGCCACGTTCCGACGCCAACGCATGTGATTCGTCGTCGATGGGGGCGCGACCACCCTCCAGCGGGCAACATGTTGCCATGAGTTCGGCCGTCTCCGAGATCTTCGACCCGTCGCTGTGGACCGAGGTCCCCGGCTTCGACTTCACCGACATCACCTACCACCGCGCCAACGACGTCGGCGCGGTGCGCATCGCGTTCGACCGGCCCGAGATCCGCAACGCGTTCCGGCCCAACACCGTCGACGAGCTGTACACCGCGCTCGATCACGCCCGGATGTCGTCCGACGTGGGCTGTGTGTTGTTCACCGGCAACGGCCCCTCACCGCGCGACGGCGGCTGGGCCTTCTGCTCCGGTGGCGACCAGCGCATCCGTGGCGCCGACGGCTACCGGTACGCCGAGGGCGACACCGCCGACACGATCGATCCCGCCCGCGCCGGACGGCTCCACATCCTCGAGTGCCAGCGGCTGATCCGGTTCATGCCGAAGGTCGTGATCTGTGTCGTGCCGGGTTGGGCGGCCGGCGGGGGCCACAGCCTCCACGTCGTGAGCGACCTCACGATCGCCAGCGAGGAGCACGCCCGGTTCAAGCAGACCGACGCCGACGTGGCGAGCTTCGACGGCGGGTTCGGTTCGGCCTATCTCGCCAAGTTCGTCGGCCAGAAGTTCGCCAGGGAGATCTTCTTCCTCGGCCGCGAGTACACCGCGCAGCAAATGCACGACATGGGCGGCGTCAACGCGGTCGTGCCGCACGCCGAGCTGGAGACCACCGCACTCGAGTGGGCGCGGGAGATCTGCGCCAAGAGCCCGACCGCGCAGCGCATGCTGAAGTACGCGTTCAACCTCGCCGACGACGGCCTCGTCGGCCAGCAGATCTTCGCCGGTGAGGCCACCCGCCTCGCGTACGGTACGTCCGAGGCCGCCGAGGGCCGCGACTCGTTCCTCGAGAAGCGCACCCCCGACTGGTCCGACTTCCCGTACTACTACTGACGGATCGAGCGGACGACCGACGTGGGCTTCGTCGCGATCGACCAGGGCGACGACCCGCGCCTGGCCCCGTTCCGACTCAACGAGCGCGGCCTGGCGTCGCGAGCCGACAAGCGTGACGACGCCGGCGCGGGTTTGTTCCTCGCCGAGGGCGACCTCGTGGTCGAGCGGGCCCTGGCGGCCGGGTGCCGCCCGTTCGCCGCGCTGGCCGACGGCGAACGCCTGCCCGACGTCGCCCGCCGGATCGCCGACGCCGACGCCGACGTGTTCGTGGGTGGCGAGGACGTGCGCCGCCTCGTCACCCAGCTCGGCATGCCGCAGCCGATCGTCGCCCTGTTCCATCGTCCGCCGCGCCCGTCCGCCGGCGAACTGGCGGCACGATGCGAACGACTCGTCGTGGTCGAAGGCGTCGACAACCCGGTCAACATCGGCTCGATCGTCCGCAACGCAGCGGCGCTCGGCTGGGACGGACTCCTGCTCGACCACACGAGCGCCGACCCGCTCGCACGCCGGGCGCTCCGCGTGGCGATGGGCACCGCATTCGTCCTTCCCCATGCCCGCACCCGTCACCTCGTCGACGAGGTCGACGCGCTGGTGCGGTCGGACTGTGAGGTGTTCGCGCTGACCCCCCGTGCCGAGGCGACCGACATCCACACCGTGCGGCCCACCGGGCGACGGGCACTCGTGATCGGCGCCGAACGGTCGGGCCTGTCGGACGCGGTGCTCGACGCCGCCACCCCGGTGCGGATCCCGATGGCCGGGTCGGTCGATTCATTGAACGCCGCCGCGGCCGCCGCGGTGGCCTGCTACGCGCTGGCCTGAACCGCGTCGTCGACCGGGCCGTCCGCCGAGCCGTCGCCTCGCGAGCCACGAGCACGGCGGCTGCGCGTGCGAGTGCGACCGGCACCGGTGGACGGCTCCCAGCTGAACGTCTTGGTGGCGAGCAGCGCGCCTGCGATGCCCCATGCGGCAACGACGGCGAGCTTCGACCAGCCGATCGCGGGCGCCTCGACGAACGGGTTGAGCGTGTCTTGGAAGGCGTTGACGAACGGCTTCAGCGGGAACACGTCGCCGATCAGGTCGAGCCACCGCGGCGGGTCGTCGAGCGGGATGAAGACGTCGGAGATGAATGCGAGCGGCAGGATGGTGGCGTTGGCCACCGCCGGCGCCGAGTCCGCGTTGGGGACGATGCCGGCGAGCGCCAGGCCGAGCGCGGCGAACGCCGACACGCCGACCACGAACGTGAGGATCATCGCCGGGATCTTCGCGACCTCGATCGTCAGGTCGTACACCAGTAGGCCCAGACCGAGCTGGAGCACCACGCCGAGCACAGCGATCGCGAGCGCGCCGAGGATCCACCCGGAGAGGTAGACGCCCGGCGGGATCGGCGTGGACCGCCAGCGCTTCAGGATCCCCTCGTCACGGCGGATCGGCACGATGTTGACCAGGTTGGTGTACGTGGCCGACACCGCGGTGAACGCGGCCAGACCGCCCGTGTAGAACTGCTGGACCGACCAGGCCCCGCCGTCGGTTTGGACCATGCCGTCGCCGAACAGCGAGTTGAACAGCACGAGCATGAAGATCGGCAGGCCGAGTGTGAAGAACATGCCGACCGGGCTGCGCACGAACGTGAGTACCTGGTAGCGGGTCTGCTCGATCACCAGCGACGGCGTGGAGGGCCAGTTCATGAGTCGCTCCCGTGGTGGTCGCCGTCGGCTTCGCCGATCCGGAGGAACACGTCTTCGAGGGAGGGGCGGCGCACGCTCAGGTTCGTCAGCTCGACACCCCGATCGACCGCGGCGGCGATGATGGGTGCGAGGGCGGCGGTCGGCGCCTCGGTCTCGATCCGCACGCTGCTGTCGGTGACCTCGGCCGATGACGGGACGGCCAGGTCGCCGGCGGTCAGGCCGGCCGGGAGGTCGAACCCGACGGTGGCGTTGGGTGCCGTCGCCATCAGCTGCTCGGGTGTGCCCTCGGCGACCAGACGTCCCCCGGCCAGCACCCCGACCCGATCGGCGAGGTGCTCGGCCTCGTCGAGGTAGTGGGTGGTGAGCAGTACGGTCGTGCCGCCGTCGCAGAGCCGTTGCACGAGCTCCCACGATTGCCGCCGGGCGACCGGGTCGAACCCGGTGGTGGGCTCGTCGAGGAAGAGCAGTTCGGGTGTGCCGATGATGCCGAGGCCGAGGTCGAGCCGCCGCCGCTGACCGCCCGACAGCGTGCCGATGCGTTCGTCGGCCTTCTCGGTGAGCCCGACCATCTCGACGACATCGTCGATCGCCCGGCGCTGCCGGTAGCACGAGCCGTAGAAGCGGAGCGCCTCGCGCACCGTGAGCTGGGTCTCGACCGACGACGACTGGAGCACGATGCCGATGCGATCGCGCAACTCGCGACCCGCCGAGCCCGGGTCGAGGCCGAGCACCGACACGGCGCCGGAGGTGGCCGGGCGGTGACCTTCGAGGATCTCGACGGTGGTCGACTTGCCGGCGCCGTTGTGGCCCAGCAGCCCGTACACCTCGCCCTGTGCGACCTCGAACGAGACGCCGTCGACGGCGGCCACGGTGCCGTACTGCTTGCGGAGGTCGTCGACGACGATGGCGGTCACGGTTGCTCCTCAGCTCCGGTTGAACGTCGACGACGTGATCGGCAGGCCGGTGTCGTTGCGGAGATGTTCGGCCGCCGGCACGAAGTACTGCATGAGTTCGGCGGCGACGTCGGCCTGGTCGTCGCCACAGGTGGCTTCGACCGCGGCGGCCATGTGCTGGAGCCAGTGGTCGCGTTCGAGCGGGCCGACGTGGAACGGGAAGTGACGCATCCGCAGCCGCGGGTGACCGCGCTCTTCCAGGTAGGTGGTCGGGCCACCCCAGTACTGACCGAGGAACAGTGTCAGGCGATGGCGTGCGCCGCTGAAGTCGGGGGCCTCGGGGTACAGCGGGGCGAGCACGTCGTCGGTCTCGACCCCGTGGTAGAACGCATCGACGAGCCGCTCGAAGAACTCCATGCCCCCGACCCGGTCGTACAGCGAGGACGGCACGGCGGCGGCGTCGTTCGTGGCATCGGATGTCACGGCCGACAGCCTAGGCCGGTGACCCCGCCGAGCCGCCGGGTCCGAACGGCACGAGCACCGGAGCGACACCGAAAACGCAGCGAGGCGCCGCGGACTCGACGAGTCCCGGCGCCACGGCTGTAGGGGAGGATGGGTTCGGGCGGCCTGCCCGAGGTGCGACCGGATCGATCCGGCCGCCGGCTTCGATCAGGTGATCAGAAGGTCGGGTTGAACTTGCGGTACTCGACGAGTTCGTCGCGCTTGACGACGAACGGCGTGGAACCGTCGCAGGCGTCGAGGATGACGGCCTGGTCGGCGGCGAGCAGCACGAGGGCGGACACCACGTCGTCGCCCATCGTGATCTCGATCACGTCGCCGGTTTCGATCTGTTCGTTCAGGAGTGTGGTCATCGTCTTCTCTTCGTCTCTTCGTCTCGTCAAGGTGTTGTTCGTGGAAAGGGTTCCACGACTTCTATCGGGTCAAACCACGGTCGACATGAGATATTCCTGACATGAATTGTGTCGTAGGACACACCTTCTTGCCGAAGACGAGAATCGTCTCCCACCGACCTCTACTCGAACTCGGGTTCGACCCATCCGGGGAACACGTCGGGCAGGTCGGTGCTCACGCGATCGGTGTAGACGGCAGGCCGTTTCTCGAGGAAGCTCGTCACGCCCTCCCGGGTGTCGGCGCTGCGCCCCCGCTCGAGAATCGCCCGGCTGTCGGCCGAGTGGGCCCGCATCGGGTGGTCGGCGCCGAGCATCCGCCACATCATCTGACGGGTGAGCGCGACCGAGACCGGAGCGGCGTTCTCCACGATGTCGGCGGCGATCGCCCGGGCGGCGGGCAACAGGTCGTCGGGCTCGTGGAGGCTGCGGACCAATCCGCCGGCGAGCGCCTCGTCGGCGTCGAACACCCGACCGGAGAAGCTCCACTCGAGCGCCTGGCTGATGCCGACGAGACGGGGCAGGAACCAGCTCGACGCGGCCTCCGGCACGATGCCGCGCCGGGCGAACACGAACCCGAACCGGGCCGAGGTGCTGGCGATCCGGATGTCCATCGGGAGCGTCATCGTGACGCCGACGCCGACGGCGGCTCCGTTGAACGCGCCGATCACCGGCTTCTTCGAATCGAAGATGCGCAGCGACACCATGCCGCCACCGTCGCGGGGAACACCGGCGTCGGTCATGACGTCGCTGCCACCCTTCGAGAACGTCGTGCCCCCGGCCGACAGGTCGGCACCGGCACAGAACGCACGATCGCCGGCCCCGGTGATGATGACGGCCCGGACGTCGTCGTCGGCATCGGTGCGGTCGAACGCGTCGATCAGTTCGTTCATCATCGTGCCGGTGAACGCGTTCATCTTGTCGGGGCGGTGCAACGTGATGGTGGCGATGCCATCGGCCACGTCGTACAGGATCTCGGAGTAGTCGCTCACGTCGGCGACGGTACCGAGCGGACTGCCGTGGCCGCGAGTCGGGCCATGCTGCCGAGCCGATCGGCGCCGGCGTGGTCAGTCGATACGGAAGACGTTGTGCGCCACGTCGACCCCGTCGACCGGCAGGTCACCATCCGCCGCGTCGAGGGCCTCGCTCCGCCGGCGTCCGGCCGGTGCGAGGAACACGGTCACGAAGCCGACCGGGACGAGCACGACGGCGAGCCGGCGCAGCCACATCTGGACCCCGGGTGCACGATCGCCCAGGTGGTCGCAGTAGACCCACACCCCGCCGCAGTTGACGATCGCGTAGACGACTGCGATCACCAGGAGTGGCACCGACCCGTACACCGCGGCGGCCAGGGCGGCGGCGGCCGCAGGCGCAGCGATCATCCACCACTGTCGCCGAACACCCGCACCGATCCGCTCGACCGTCCCCACCCCCGAAACCGTACCCCGAACCCAGGTCACCCCACCGAGCGGTGATCCAGCACTGATCGGATGTCGTCCTCGCAAGGCGCAGCGAGCCCGAGCCGACGTTCCCAACACACCGAAC
>CAXAWD010000013.1:0-18900 GCA_963972325.1 uncultured Acidimicrobiaceae bacterium | reverse complement strand
CGCAGATGCCGGCGAGACGGGTGTTGACCCGATGCCAGCCGTCGCCGGGGCACTCGGGGTCGTCGATCGTGCGGAGTTCGAGCGGGCCGACGCGGGCCGCGGTGGCCGGCGCGACCGCCGAGGCGATGCGGGCCATGCCGAACTTGCCGGCCGAACGACGGATCTGCAGTGCCCTCACGAGAACACCTTCCGGCGCTCGTGCTCGGCGAGCATGTCGCCGATCGGCAGCAGCGGTTTCGGTGCTCCCTTGGCCTTCGACCAGTTCTCGACCAACCAGCCGCGCTTGCGGGCGATGTTGGCAAGGCGGGTCTCGGGGTTGACCGCCACCGGGAACCCGACCGCCTCGAACAGCGGCAGGTCGGACGACGAGTCGGCGTACGCGACGCATTCGTCGAGCCGGAACCCCTCGGCGTCGCAGTAGTCGGACAGCAGCTGGGCGCGGGCCTCGCCGGTGGGCGGCACGGTGCTCATCTCGCCCGAGTACGTGCCGTCGGGGCGGATGCTCATCTCGGCGGCGAAGATCTCGTCGAACAGCGGCCGCAGGTTCTCGACGGCGAAACTCAGAGCACCGGTGATCAGCACGGTTCGATGGCCGAGCGCCCGGTGCTCGCGCACCCGCCGGAGACCCTCGGGAAAGCTCTTCGTGAGGATCAGCTGGTGCATCATCGCTCGGGCGTCGGCCTCGATCTGCTCGACCGGTGCGTCTTCGTAGCGGCGGTAGAAGTGGCGCAGGAAGTCGGTGCGGTCGCGGCGGTCCATCTTCAGTAGACCCGGTGCCTCGCTGAGCGTTCGCATGACGTAGCGGGCCCGTTCGGGGCCGTTGAGGCGGCGGGTGGCGAGGAACGAGTAGCTCTCGACCACGTTGGAGGCGATCAGCGTGTTCTCGAGGTCGAACGCCACCACCTGGCGGCGCGGGTCGAGCACCTGCTTGCGGAGCCGGGTCGCCCGGTCGGTGCTGCGGGACTTGCCCGGGGTGGACTTGACCCGGGCGTGCTGCACGATCGACGGCAGGTGGATCTGGGTGACGTAGTACTCCCAGTCGACCACCCGCGGATCGAAGTTGAACGCCGCCCGGTCGGCCTCGTCGAGTTCGTCCCAGAGCCCGAGCAGGTGATCGACCTGGTAGATCGCCTCGCACTCGGTGTAGAGGCCGTACAGCTCGACGTACTGCTTGGCGGTCTCGATCTCGGTCCGCTTGTCCTCCAGCGTGGCGGTGAACTCGGCCTGCTTGCCGCGCAGGGGCAGTGCGTTGAGTGCCTTCTCGGTGCGGGTCAGCACGGCCATGGCCCGGTTGAGCTGGCTCTCGACCTTGCCGCGCCCGGGGAAGTTCCACTCGGGGACGAGGATCGGCTGACCGGCCGGGTCGTAGAGCGGGTGCTCGGTGAACCACCCGCTGATGTAGTCGATCATCGCCCGGTACTTGAGCGGGTTGACGCCACCCGATGCGACCTGCGTGATGGCCGGAGCCCGCTCGGGGCCGGCAGCGGCGACGCCGATGATCGCGGCGACGACGATGTCGACGGGGATCACGTCGACGGTGCCCTCGGGCACGCCGGGGAACTCCTTGAGCAGGCCACGGGCGTAGGAGATGATGACCGGCTCGGCCATGCGGAACCCACGGATCCAGCCGGGCTTCGGTTCGGCCCATGCCGACTCGATGATCGACGGCCGCACGATCGAGACGGGCACGTCGCCCTTGGAGTCGGTGAGCGCCTGTTCGCCGAGCGCCTTGGTGTACGCGTAGGCGTCGGGCCAGCCGAGGCTGCCGGCGCGGGCGATGCCGGCACGGATGAGCTGGTCCCTGACCCAGCGTTCGCGGAGTTGTTCGGTCTTCGCGGCGAGGGCCGGTGCCCCGGCGGCACCCAGCTCGGCCCGGGCCTCCTTGCGGAACCGTTCGAGTTCGTCGGGTTGACGGCTGATCGCCTCGGTGTCGCCCTTGAGGCGTCGGGCGGCGGCGACTTCGCCCTGCCAGCTGAGCCCCATGTCGAACGGGCCCTCGCTGACGAGCTCTTCGGGGGCGTTGCCGCGCCGGTTGCCGGCGACGTAGCAGGTGCTGACGGCGACGAGGTGCGGCGTGACGCCGAGGTCGTGGCAGAGCTGGGCGATGCGGGTGGGGCCGAGCAGGTTGATCTCGACGGCCCGATCGAGCGGCGAGTCGAACGACACGGTCGCGGCGGAGTGGATGATCACGTCGGCGGTGGCCCAGATCGCACGGTGTTCGTCGTTCAGGCCGAGGCCGTCGGAGCTGACGTCGCCGGCCACGGTCGTGATGCGGCGGGTGGTCATCTCGTCGAACGTCTCGGCCGCCTCCGGTGTGGAGTGCGCTTCTCGGAGCCGGTCGAACGCGTCGTTCTTCAGGAGTTCCTTCTGGACGCGCTTGGGTGCCGGGGTGCGTCGACCGTCTCGGACCAGGAGGATCAGCTCACAATCGGGCACGCCGCGCAGGAGGCGCTCCACGAGGGCGGTGCCGACGAACCCGGTCGAGCCGGTGATGGCAATCCGCTTGCCAGCGAGCGATTCAGCGATCACAATGGACATGTCTACCATTTGGTAGAGAGCGGATCAATGCCCCGGCCCGATCTGCTCACACGACCCGAACCGGCGGGCCCGAACCACGAACGAGACGACGATCGACACCCATGATCGAGCAACCGACACGACAGCGCATCCTCGATGCCGCGATCGACCAGTTCGGTGCGCGCGGCGTCGACGCCGTGTCGCTCGACGAGATCGCACGTGAGGTCGGGGTTCGCAAGCAGACGGTGCTCTATTGGTTCCCGTCGAAGGACGAGCTCGTCGACGCGGTGCTCGAATCGGTCGCGGCCGAACTCGTCGTGGTCATCGACGCCGCGGTTCGGTCGGCGTCCGACGACCCGCTCGAACGCATCGACGCCGTCGTCAGGGCGGTCTTCCGGCCTGCGGTGCGTCGCCCGGCACTGCTGGGCCTCGTTCGCGAGGTGAGCCGCCTTCCCGCCGCCCAGGCCGATCGACTCCGTCATCGCGTGCAGCCCCTGGTCGCCCGATGTGTCGAATACCTCGAGCTCGAGATGGACAAGGGGCACCTGCGCCGCTGCGACCCGCGTCTGATCGCCGCGCTCGCGTACGCGACGGTCACGGGCATCGCCACCGAACCCGAGGCGTTGCGGGCGGTCGGCTGGCGCCCGACGGTGGTCGGGCTCCGCCATCTCCGCGACGAACTGCGATCGTTCCTTCGTGCGGCGTTGGCCCCGCTGCCCGCCGGCTGATGCACGTCGTCCTCGTCGAGCCGCAGATCGCGCCGAACACCGGCAGCATCATTCGGCTCTGCGCCAACACCGGAGCGACGCTGCACCTGGTCGAACCGCTCGGTTTCGACTTCGACGACGCCCGGCTCCGTCGTGGTGGACTCGACTACCACGAGTTCGCCGAGGTGACGATCCACCCCGACATCGAGGCCGCCAGGCGGGCGCTGCCGGGCCGCTGGTTCGTGCTGTCGGCGTCCGGCGACCGGCGCCACAGCGACGTCGGCTACGAGGCCGACGACGTGTTCGTGTTCGGCACCGAACGCACGGGGCTGTCGGCCGACGTGCTCGGCGACGCGCGGAACCATGCCACGCTGACGATCCCGATGCGGCCGACCAGTCGCAGCATCAACCTCGCCAACGCGGTGTCGATCGTCGTCTACGAAGCGTGGCGCCAGCACGGGTTCGCCGGCGCCGATCGGAACACGCCATCTCCACTCGCGATCGAGGCACTCGGCGACGCGACCGATCCACGCTGATCGGCGCTCTCGACCTGGCGCGGTCCGGCCCACGCTGACAGGATGCGCCCATGCGGATATCCAACGGCGACGTCGGTCTGAACGTGACGGTCGACGGAGCGGACGACGCTCCGCCCGTGGTGCTGCTCCACGGGATTCTCGACAGCGGTCGAACCTGGGACTGGATCGTGCCTCGCCTGGTCGATGACCACCGCGTGGTGCGGCTCGACTTCCGAGGCCACGGTGGCTCGGACCGCGCACCCGGCGCCTATCACATGCAGGAGTACGTGTCCGACGCGGTGGCGACCTGTGAACAGGTCGCGCGCACGCCCTGCGTGATCATCGGGCATTCGTTGGGCGGAGCGACCGCGGCCGGCCTGGCCCAGACCCGGCCCGACCTCGTGCGCGGCGTCGTGCTCGAAGACGCCCCGGTGAATCTCCCGGATCCGACTGCCGAAGGAGCCGATCGCAACAGCATCCTCGATGTGTTCATCACGTTGCGCCAGACGATTCCACAACTGCAGGCGTCCGGCATGACGGTCGACGAACTCGCCGCGTCGACGGCGAGGTCGCCGATGACGGCCACGGAGACCTTCGGTGAGGTGCTCCACGAGGATGCGCTGACCTCGATGGCGGCGGCGATGCTCGACGTCGATGCCTCGGTACTCGACCCGGTGCTCGACGGAACGCTGGGGCAGGTGTTCGACCTCGGACGGCCGGTGGGCACGTTGGTCGCAGCCGTCGCTGCCGACCCGGTCTCACCAGATGCCGTGACGAGTCAGGCCGATCTACAGCAGATCGCAGTCGTCAACCCGGACGCGTCCACGTTCACGCTGGTCGGCGCCAATCACCTGATCCACGACATGAAGGGTCAACGCGAGCGGTTCTGGACGATCGTGCGCGACTTCCTCGGGTCGATCAACGACTGACATCGACGGGCGTCCCCCGTGCCCGGAATCGGAAATCGCAGTGCGAGGCGCCGCCCATGATCGTCTGTGTTCGTGTGAGCTCGACGTTCGGGTTGAACCCCTCGACCAGGGCCCCGTCGCGATTGCACGACAGGGTGGCGCCGAGATCGGCGAGTCCGAGCGAGCGGTAGAGCTCCGCGTACCGACATCGCACGACGTCGAAGGAGAACGAGCCGTCGGCGAGTTCGATCTCCTCGGTCTCGAGCGCACCACCGGCCGACCATGCGGCGAGGCCGCGCGCGAAGTCGGCGAGCGAGTCGCCTCCCATCTGGTCGGCCAGTGCCGCCCCCTGCTCACGTGCGATGTCCACGATCGTGTCGCGAGCGACGTCGTAGACACCGTCGCCGAACTCGGTGGCGAGCCGCGCCAGCAGCGGGCCGACCATCCGCGCCTCGATCTCGCGACGCTTCAGGACGCCGACGTCATTGAGGGTGTCGTCCGCCGGCTCGCTCACGACGTCTCCGGCTTGAGCGCGGTGACCTCGATCTCGATCTTGATGCGGGGGTCGGCGAGGCCGGCGACGGTCATCGTGGCCGCCGGTTTGGCGTGATGGAAGAAGCGCCGGAGCGACGGCCAGCACGGCTCGAAGTCGTCGGCGTCGGGCAGGATGTAGGTGACGCGGACGACGTCGTCGGGTGACGAACCGGCGCGTTCGAGTGCGTCGGCGATGTTGGCGAGCGTCTGGTCGGCCTGCTCGACGATGTCGTCGGAGATCGTCATCGTCGAGTAGTCGAACCCGGTCGTGCCGGCCACGAACACCCAGCGGCCGTCGACCACGGCTCGTGAGTACCCGATCTGGTCCTCCAGTGGGCTGCCGTGGCTGATTCGTCGTCGTTCGCTCATCTGCCGATGGTAGGTCGGCGGGGCTCGGTCAGTGCTTGGTGTTCCGGCGGCGCCGCTGGTGGCGTTCGATCGCGAGCTCGACCAGACGGTCGATGATCTCGGGGTACGTCATGCCGCTCGCGATCAGCATCTTCGGGAACATCGAGATCGGGGTGAACCCCGGCATCGTGTTGACCTCGTTGCACAGGAAACCCCGTGCCTCGCCCGATTCCTCCAGGAAGAAGTCGCACCGGGCCAGGCCGTCGCAGCGCAGCGCACGGTAGACGTCCAACGCCCGAGCCGTGAGCTCCGTGGTCTGCTCGGGCGTGATCGGCGCCGGGATGATGCCGGTGCTGGCGTCGTTGACGTACTTGTCGTCGTAGCTGTAGAACTCGTCGCCCGGGACGATCTCGCCGGGCACCGACACGAACGGATCCTGGTTGCCGATCACGGCGATCTCGATCTCGCGTCCGGCGATCGCCTCCTCGACCACCACCCACTCGTCGTAGGTGAGCGCGTAGTCGATCGCCTCGCGCAGCGCCTCGACCGTGGATGCCTTGCTGACACCGACCGACGATCCCATGTTGGCGGGCTTGACGAAACACGGCAGGCCCAATTCGTCGGCGAGTTCGGACGGCAGCGACGGGGTGATCTGGTGCTCGGCGAACGCCCGGTATCGGGCCTGGGCGATGCCGGCCGCCTGCAGCACCTGCTTGGCCATCGCCTTGTCCATCGCGACGGCGGAGCCGAGCACGCCGGCACCCACGTACGCGACGTTCGCGAGTTCGAGGAGCCCCTGGACGGTGCCGTCCTCGCCCATCGGGCCATGGAGGAGCGGCAGCACGACGGTGCGTTCGGGGCTCTCCGCAGCCTCGCCCAGCAGCGTGGTGGGGGAGAGGCGGTCGCCGCTCGGGTCGAGCTGGGCCGGCAGCGCGTGGGGGCCGGCCTCGAGCGCATCGGACGCTTCCGTGGCGAGGGCCCACTCGCCGTCGGTGGAGATGCCGATCGGCGTGACCCGGTACTTCGTCGGATCTGCCGCAGCCAGCACATGGGCCGCCGTGGTGCGACTCACGTCGTGTTCGGCCGACTGGCCGCCGAACAGGACGACCAGGTTGATGCGCTCTCCGCTCACCCCACGACGGTACCGTTCCCTCGCATGAGGTTGCTGTCATCCCAGGTGGCCGAGGCGACCGGTGGCCACCTCGACGGCCCCGACGTCGAGATCGACGGTGCTTCCTTCGATTCCCGGTCGGTCGAACCGGGACAGCTCTTCGTGCCGATCGTCGCCGAACGCGACGGTCACGACTTCGTCCGGGGAGCGCTCGAGGCGGGCGCCGGGGCCTATCTCACCGCTCGCGAGCCGATCGGGGGCACCGCGATCCGGGTCGACGACACCGCTGCGGCGCTGATGGCACTGGCGGCATGGGCGCGGCGACGTTGGGAGATCCCCGTCGTCGGGGTGACCGGCAGCGTCGGCAAGACGAGCACGAAGGACTTCACGCGGGAGGCGCTGGCCGCCACGCGTCAGGTGGCGGCCAATGTCAGGAGCTTCAACAACGAGCAGGGGTTGCCGGTGACGATCCTCGGGGCGCCCGACGGCACCGAGGCGATCGTCGTCGAGATGGGGATGCGCGGTTTCGGCGAGATCACCCGGTTGTGCGATGTCGCGGCCCCAACGATCGGTGTGGTGACCGCGGTCGCCGCATCCCACACCGAACGGGTCGGTGGCATCGACGGAGTGGCCCGTGCGAAACGCGAGTTGGTCGACGCGCTGTCGACATCGGGCACGGCCGTGCTCAACGGCGACGACGAGCGGGTCGCCGCGATGGCCGACGGGTGCCGGGCGAGCGTGATCACGTACGGGTCGCGCGGCGACGTGCGGATCTCGGGGCTCGCCCTCGACGAACTGGCACGTCCCCGCTTCCGGGTCGACACGCCATGGGGCGCGGCCGATGTGGAGCTGTCGGCCAGCGGGGCGCACATGGCCGCCAACGCGGCTGCGGCCATCGCCGTCGCCGGGGTGATCGAGGGCCGGATCGAGCCGGCGGTCGCAGCACTGCGTTCCGCGGCGGTGTCCGGCATGCGGATGCAGATCGACCGCACCGCGTCCGGAGCGATCGTGGTCAACGACGCCTACAACGCGAACCCCGATTCGATGCGCGCCGCGTTGCAGGCGGTCGGAGGGATGGCGGCCACGCGCCGGATCGCGGTCCTCGGCGCAATGGGCGAACTCGACGACCCGGTCGCCGGACACCGGCGTGTCGCCGACGATGCTGCGAGCCACGGTATCGAGATCGTCGCCGTCGGCACCGAGCTGTACGGCGTGGATGCGGTCGACGACCCGGCGGCGGTGAGCGCCGTGCTCGGCCCGCTCGGACCCGGCGACGTCGTGCTCGTCAAGGCCAGCCGCGCCGCTTGCCTCGAACGGGTGGCCGAAGCCCTGCTCGACGGTTCGTTCTGATCGCTGCCACGGCCCGCCGGTGTCAGACACGCCGGGTAACATCCGTCGCAACGATGGAGGACTCGTGTACTTCTACCTGCCGAACGATCCGGTACGGGCGCGATCGTTCCGCCCGCCGTCGGTGACACATCCGGAACTGCCCGCGGCAGCCGACTCGTTCCGCCGTGTCCCGGCTCTCGGCGTCGGTGGTGCCCGGTGATCGTCCCCACGTCGCCCGGCGATGCACCGGCGGTGATCGAAGTCGGTCCGACCGGCACGATCCTGTCCGCCACCGAAGGGATCGTCGACCTGCTGGGCTGGCATCCCGACCAACTGGTCGGCCAACCGTTGACGATGATCATGCCCGAGCGGTTCCATCTGTCACACCGTGGGGCGTTCGAGCGATTCGTCGAGACCGGGTGGTCGCGCCACGTCGAACGCCCGCTCGAGGTGCCGGCCTTGACGGCCGACGGTGTCGAGCGGGACATCGAGCTGCTGTTCGTCTCGCGCCTCAGCGGTGACGACCGGGTCGTGGTCGGCATCCTCCGGCTGGCGGGCGATGTCGACGATGAGGTGTCGATCGAGTTGGCCGATCGTGTGCAGCAGACCCTCGAACACCTCCTCGCGGCGGACCGGCCGTTGCGCGAGGTCGCCGCCGCTGCGATCGAGCCGGTGGCGAACGCGTTCGACTGGCCGATCGGCGTGCTCTGGACGTTCGACCCGTGGGTCGAACGGATGACGGCGCTCCACGTGTGGGAGCGGAACCCCGGCGACTACCCCGGCTACGTCGACGCCACCCGCCAGGCTCGATTCGCCCGCGGGGAGGGGTTCGCCAGCCAGGTCTGGGGCACGTACGACACGTGGTGGTCGGCCGATCTCGAACGCGAACCGCATTTTCGGCGTGCCCGCGCCGCTGCTGCCGACGGGCTGCGTTCGGGTGTGTTCGTCCCGATCCCGGCGGCGACCGGAATGATCGGTGTGATGGAACTCGTCGACAGCGGCGTCCGCGAGGCCGACGACGGAGCGCAGCGGGTTCTCGAGGTCGTCGCCCACGAGCTCGGCCGGCACCTCGCCGAACGGTTCCGCCGCGAGACCGAGGCGATCCATCGCGAGCGGCTGCAGCTCGTTCTGACGGGCGGGCGAATGGGCATGTGGACGTTCCACGTGCCGACGGGTCAGGTCACCTGGGACGACACGCTCGAACAGGCGCACGGCATCGCCGCCGGCAGCTTCGCCGGAACGTTCGATGCGTTCGTCGAGGCGCTGCATCCCGACGATCGAGCCGAGGCGCTGGCGACCGTCCAGGCGGCCATCGACGAGCGCCATCGTTTCGATCTGTCGTATCGCACCGTCGGCGCCGACGGCTCGACTCGGTGGATCCGGGGGAGCGGCGCACCGCTGATCGACTCCGAGGGCGAACTGCAGATGCTCACGGGCATGGCTCATGACGTGACCGACGAGGTGCTCGACCAGGAGCTCCTCCAGCGTCGGGCGGCGGTGGCGGCGTTGTCGGCCGACGTCGGGCGAGCGCTCGTGAGCGCCGAGTCCATCGAGGCCCGACTCGGCCTCGTCGTCGAAGCCGTGGTCGAGCACCTCGGCCTCGCGTTCGCGCGGGTGTGGGTCCTCGACCCCGACGACACCCTGCGGCTCGAGGCGAGTGCCGGCATCGCCGGGCGCCTCGACGATGCCCACGACTCGGTGCCGGTCGGTCAGGCCAAGGCCGACCGCATCGCGGCGGCCCGTCGCTCGCACGTCACGAACGACCTGTTGAACGATCCGCAGCTGTCCGATCCCGACTGGGCGCGCCGAGAAGCGATGCGGTCGTTCGCCGGGTTCCCGCTCATGGTGAAAGACCGGTGTGTCGGTGTGCTCGGTGCGTTCGGCCGCACGGAGATGACGGGTGACGTGGTCGGGTCGTTGTCGTCGATCACCGACTCGATCGCCGTGGCGCTCGTGCAACACCGAGAGGCACAGCGCGTGCGCGAGTTGCTCGCCGAGACCGAGGCGGAACGTCGGCGCGCCGAGTCGCTCATGCTCGAGCGCCAGCGGGTGGCGTCGGTGCTGCAGGAGAGCCTGCTGCCGCCGACCTTGCCGACGATCGACGGGTTCGAGGTCGCTGCGGCCTACCGGGCCGGTGTCGAGGAGGTCGGCGGTGATTTCTACGACCTGTTCCCGCTCGGTGCACGCCGTTGGGGCTTCATGATCGGCGATGTCTGCGGTCGCGGACCCGAGGCGGCCCGGCACACGGCTCTGGCACGTCATACGCTTCGTACGGCGTTGCTGCTCGATCCCGACCCGACCCGCTCGCTCGCCGCACTCGATCAGGCGTTGCACGCCGTCGAGACCGACGGGCGTTTCTGCACCGCCGTGTGCGGGGTGGTCTCGGCGCCCGAGGGCGAGACCACCACCGTGTCGGTCGCCGTCGCCGGGCATCCGCCCCCACTCGTCGTGCGGGCAGAAGGCGACGTCGAGCAGGTGGCCCCGACCGGGCCGCTGCTCGGCGTGGTGCCGGGCGCGTCGTTCGACCAGCGCCCGGTCGAGCTTCGTGCGGGCGACGCGCTGGTCATGTACACCGACGGGATGACCGAGGCGCGAGGCGCCGAGGGACTCTTCGGGATCGACCGGCTCGAGGCGACCGCCGCCGGGCTGGTCGAGGGTTCGGCCCGCTCGATCACCGACGGTCTCGTCGCCGCCGTCAACGAGTACGACGAGATGCGCACCAACGACGATCTCGCGGTGTTGACACTGCGGCGTACCTGAGCGGCGGGCTCAGAACAGCCGGTTGGCGTTGACCGGGCGAAACGGTTCGCCGCCGACGTGCTCGGGGAGGAAGTCGTCTTCGTCGAGTCGCTTCAGGTCGCCCCACCAGGCGAGCACCAGGGCGCTGACGGCTCCGATGCCGAGCACCCAGCGGGCGCCGATCGCGTCCATCAACGGGCCGAACGCGACGTTGCCGACGGGCACCGTGCCACCGAACGCCATGAACCACAACGGCATGGTGGCGCCGCGTTCGGTGTCGGCGAGGTTGCGTTGCATCACGCTCGCGAGCGCTGTCGCCGTCATGAAGTACACGAACCCGAGCGCGCCGGCCACCGGGAGCGCCAGCACCCAGTTGTCGAGCAGGGCGAACGTGCCGATCGCCCCGGCGAACAGCAGGAGCCCGAGCGGGATCAGCCGACGTGTGTCGCGCCGGGCGAGCCAGGTGCCCACCGCGAGGGCGCCGAGGAATGCGCCCAGTCCCCAGACGATGTAGAGCAGCTTGTATTCGCCGCCCTCGGGGTCGAGCCCGAAGTTGATGCGGGCAACCGACGGGAACAGACCGACGTACGGCAGACAGAGCAACGAGAACAGGAACATCGTCGTGAGCGTGCGGAGCAGCACGCCGCGGCTGCGCACGACGCGGATACCGCTGCCCAGTTTGCGCCAGCCCCGGTCGGGAAGTGCTCCCGTCGGCATCGGCAATCGCACCATGAACGCCAGCGGCACGATGAGGAACAGGTACGTCGCCGCGTTCACGATGAACAGCTGCGACAGCGAGAACCCGACGGCGGCGAGCAACGCTGCCAGCGCCGGCCCCGCGATACGGGTGCCGTTGATCATCGCCGAGTTGAGGCTGATGGCGCCGGACAGGTCGCGACGGTCGACGAGCATCGGGATGCTGGCGCTGAACGCCGGCGCGTTGAGCGTGTTCGCGATGCCGATGGTGAGCTGGGCGGCGAAGATCGTCCAGAGCGGCGCGTCGTTGAGGAGGAGCACGGCGAGCACGACCGACATCGCCATCATCACCGATTGCATCGCGATGACCAGCTTCGTGCGATCGAATCGGTCGGCGAGGATGCCGGACGGGATCGAGAGCAGCAGCAACGGTCCGAGCTGTACGAAGATGAGGAGGCCGACGAGCGATGCCGATCCGGTGCGCCCGTCGACGTAGGCGGGGAGCGTGAAGTTCTGCATCCACGTGCCGATGCTCGACAACGTGGTGCCGATGAAGAGGATCCGGAACTCGGGGTAGGAGAGGGCCGCCCGTGCCGTGCCGGGTGTGTGGGCGTGGGGGAGTGGTGTCGTCGTGGGGGAGGGTGTCGTCGTCATCGGTGCGGGGCGGTCTTGACCCGTCGGTCAAGATACAGCGCCGGATCCGCGCGCGACGGGTGGGAGTCGCGCGAACGTGGAGGTTCCATGTCACAGCAGCAGCGCACCACGATCGACCCCGGCATCACCGCCAGCGACACCACCGGCAGCTGTCGGTCGACCCTCGGCACGTATCCCGAGTGTCCGCTGTGCGGCGGATCACTCTTCCCGGAACACGCCCACTTCAAGTGTTCCGGGTGCGGGTGGCGCGACAGCTGCTGTGACTGATCAACTGTCGTGATGGAGTACACCAGTGTCTCGCCCTCCGAGTTCGCCGAGCTGACGGACGTGGACGACTGGCGCTTCGCGCTGAGCGCGATCCACGCCGCGTTCGCCGCCGGCTCGTATCCGTCGGCCGCGGAGTTGGTCGTGGCGATCACCGAAGCCGCCGAGCGACAGGTGCACCACCCCGACATCGACATCCGGTACCCGGGCACGGTGCACGTCACATTGACCACTCACGCGGTCGGCGGCCTCACCATGCTCGACGTCGATCTGGCCCGCGAGATCTCGGCGCTGGCATCCGCAGCCGGCATCGCCACCGCCGAGCGGACGATCCAGGCCACCGAACTGTGCATCGACACGATGGACGCCGTGGCGATCCGCCCGTTCTGGGCCGCGGTGCTCGACTACGCGGTCGTCGACGGCGACGGTTCGCTGGTCGATCCGCGCCGACAGGGGTGGCCGGTCTGGTTCCAGCAGATGGACGAGCCACGCACCGACCGCAACCGGTTCCACCTCGACGTCTCCGTGCCGCACGACCAGGCCGAGGCGCGCATCGCCGCTGTCCTCGCGGCAGGTGGCCGGATGGTGAGCGACGATCGCGCCAAGGCGTTCTGGGTGCTGGCCGACGCCGAGGGCAACGAGGCCTGCATCTGCACCTGGCAAGACCGCTGATCGCGAGTTGTGCCAGGCACAACTCGCGATCAGCCGTTGACGAGGTCGGCGAGCATCTCCAGCTGGTCGGCGCGGCCGTTGAGCAGCACGGTGGTGAGGCACGTCTCGCGCCACTTCGCCAGGTCGTCGCGGATCTTGTCGGGCGGCCCGACGAGGGCGACGTCCTCGACCATCTCGAGCGGGATCGCCGCGGCAGCCTCCTGCTTCTTGCCCTGGAGGTACAGCTCCTGCACCTGGGTGGCGACACCCTCCCAACCCATCCGGGCGAAGACGTCGAAGTGGAAGTTGGCACCCTTGGCGCCCATGCCGCCGGCGTAGAGGGCGAGCATGGGGCGCATCAGATCGGCGCACTGCTCGGCATCGTCGCCGGGGATGATCGTCAGCATCGAGGCGACCTCGAACCGGTCTGCCTTGTCGGCCTCGCCGCTCGCCTCGAATCCGATCTGCAGCCGTTCGCGGTACCAGGCGTCCTCCTTCGGGGAGAAGAAGAGAGGCAGCCATCCGTCGCCGATCTCCGCCGACAGCGACACGTTCTTCGGGCCTTCGGCCGCGAGGTAGATCGGGATCTCGTTGCGGAGCGGGTGGACCGTTGACTTGAGCGGCTTACCGAGGCCGGCGCCGTCGTCGCCCGTGTACGGCAGGTCGTAGTGGTTGCCGTGGAACTCGACCGGGCCCTCACGGCGCACGATGTCGCGCACGATCTGCACGTACTCGCGGGTGCGCTCGAGCGGGCGTGGATACGGCTCGCCGTACCAGCCCTCGACGACCTGCGGGCCCGAGGCGCCGAGCCCGAGAATGAATCGGCCACCCGAGAGGTGATCGATCGTCATGGCAGCCATCGCCGTCGCGGCGGGGGTGCGCGCCGACATCTGCACGATCGACGTGCCGAGCTTGATCTGTTGCGTCTGCGAACCCCACCACGCGAGCGGGGTGAGGCAGTCGCTGCCGTACGCCTCGGCGGTCCAGAACGAATCGAAGCCGAGTCGGTCGGCCTCTGTGATCGCCTCGACGGCGCCGGCGGGCGGACCCGACGACCAGTATCCGGTGGAAAGCCCGAGCTTGAGATCTGCCATGGACCTCAGCGTGGCATCCTGAGACGATGAACGACGACTTGATCGTCACGGGGTCGGTGCGGATTCCGCGCCACGAGATCGACATGTCGTTCAGCGCGTCCGGTGGGCCGGGCGGACAGCACGCCAACAAGGCGGCCACACGAGTCGAGCTTCGGGTCGATCTGACGACGTCGTCGGCGTTCAGCCCGGCTCAGCGAGCGCGAGTGATCGAGCGGCTCGGCGACGAGATCCGCGTGGTCGCCGACGACGAGCGGAGCCAGGTCCGCAATCGGGCGCTCGCCGAGGAGCGGTTGGTCGCTCGGTTGCAGTCCGCTCTGCACGTACAGCGCAGCCGCCGGAAGACCAAACCGACGCGCGGTTCCCAGGAACGCAGACTCAAGGCGAAGAAGGGTCGCAGCGATGTGAAACGTCAGCGGCGGCGTCCGTCGCGCGACGACTGATTCAGCCGGCGCCGAACGAGATCGGCAGGCGCTCGGGGCCGAAGATGCCGACGGCGGCCGGCTTCCACCGCACCTCGCCGGCGATCTCGATGTCGGGCAGGCGCTGCGCCATGATCGCCAGCGCCTCCTGCTGCTCGGCGCGCGCCAGTGCTGCACCGAGGCAGTAGTGGATGCCGGACCCGAATGTCAGCTGCGGGCGTTCGGCCGGTTCGCGGGTGATGTCGAACCGCTCCGGTTCGGTGAACACCGCCGGGTCGCGGTTGGCCTGCGCGAGCGACGGGCTGATGAACGTTCCCTTCGGGAACACCACGTCCCGGTACTCGATGTCGTCGCTCGCGAACCGGACGGTGCCGCGAACGGCTCCCATGTATCGCATCGTCTCCTCGACGGCGCGGGGTGCGAGCTCGGGCTGTTCGGCCAGCAGCTTCCATTGATCGGGGTGCCGTGCGAACAGTGAGATCGAACAGCCGAGCTGATTGCGGGTGGTGTCGGTCCCGGCCATCAGCACCGCTTCGCACATCATGATCAACTCGTCGTGCGACAGTCGGTCGCCGTCCGACTCGGCGGCGATCATCGCGGAGATCAGGTCGTCGGTCGGCGTGCTCCGCCGAGCCTCGATCAGGTCACCGACGTACTCGTCGAGTGCATCCTCGGCGGCGATGATCGCCGGCATGTCCTCGTCGAGGTTGCCGTTGAAGATCCGGAAGATGTCGGTGGCCCAGTCGGAGAAGAGCTGGAGGTCTTCCTTCGGTGCGCCGAACAGCTCGCAGATGATGGGGATCGGGTACGGCTCGCAGAATTCGACGGCGATGTCGGCGGTGCCACGATCGACGAACGTGTCGACGAGGTCGTTGACCACGGAGCGCATGAACGGCCGAAGCGCATCGGCGTGACGAGGCGTGAACGCATGGCCGGCGACACGCCGCAGACGGGTGTGTTCGTCGCCCTCGGCCGAGAGGATCGAGGTGCGCCGTCGGGCGAGCCATTCGGGGTTGTCGATCCCCGCCATCTCGAGGATCATGCCGGAGGCGCTGTGCCAGCGTTTGTCGCGCAGCATCGCCGCAACGTCGTCGTAGTGGAGGATCGAGAACCCGAGCGTGTCGCGGGCGATCCACGACTCGGCGGCCGCGGCCGCTCTGACCTCGTGCTGCTGCTCGCTCGTGGCGTCGGCCTCGTCGAGCCAGGCGATGTCGGGGATGTCGAGATCGGTTGCCGGTGTCGCCATGGGCCGACACTATGACGAAGCAGCCGTCCGGTCGACGGCGGCGGACGTTTCGGTCAGGCTCTCGTCAGGCGAGCGCGTCGAGCGGGTCGACCGTATCGACGCCGAGGAACTCGGCGACCGGTGCGTTGGTGACGTGTCCGGCGTGTGTGTTGAGCCCGTGCGCGAGTGCACGGTCGCGTCGGGCAGCGCCACCCGCACCGTGGACGGCGACCTCGGCGATGTAGGGCAGTGTCGCGTTGGTGAGCGCGTACGTGGAGGTGTGCGGCACGGCGCCCGGCATGTTGCCGACGGCGTAGTGCACCACGCCGTGCTGCTCGTACGTGGGCTCGGCGTGGGTGGTCTCGCGGATCGTTTCGATGCACCCACCCTGATCGACGGCGACGTCGACGATGACGGCTCGGGGCTTCATGGCCTTGACCATCTCCTCGTCGACGACGATCGGCGCCCGCCCGCCGGCGACGAGCACGGCGCCGATCACGAGGTCGGCTTCGAGGACCGATCGCTCGATCGCTCCGCGGTTCGAAGCGAGCGTCACGATGCGGCCCCGGTGGATCTGGTCGACATAGCGGAGGCGGTCGAGGTTCTTGTCGATCAGCACGACTTCGGCCTCCATGCCGGCGGCGATCCACGCCGCGTTCCAGCCGACGTTGCCGGCGCCGAGCACGACGACCTTGGCCGGTCGGACACCGGGGGCGCCGCCCATCAACACGCCGCGCCCACCGTTGTGGCGCTCGAGGCAATGGGCGCCCATCTGGGGTGCGAGTCGGCCGGCGACCTCGCTCATCGGGGCCAGGAGGGGGAGGGCTCCGTCGGCGGTCTCGACGGTCTCGTACGCGATGCCGGTCGTGCCCGCGTCGAGCAGCGCCTGCGCGACGCCCGGGTACGCGGCGAGGTGGAGGTAGGTGAACAGCGTCAGGTCGGAGCGCAGGAACCCGAACTCCTCCTCCTTGGGCTCCTTGACCTTGATCACCATTTGCTGCGACCACGCGTCGGCTGCGGTGGGCACGATGTCGGCTCCGGCGGCGACGTAGTCGGCGTCGGAGATCGAGGCGCCCTCGCCGGCCCCGGTCTCGACGAACACGTCGATGCCGCGTCGTTCGAGTTCGCGAACGCCGTCGGGCGTCATGGCCACACGGTGTTCGGCGGTCTTGACCTCACGCGGGACGCCGACGGTGGTGATGACGGGAGTGCTCATCCGACCAGTTTCGCGCCCTGCCCGCACAGGGTGTGGGGGAGATACGTGGAAGAATCGAGGGATGGCCCTTGATTCGAGTGCACTGGACGCCATCGACCACCGAATCCTGGGCGAGTTGCGCCGTGACGCACGAATCAGTTGGCGGGAACTCGGCGAGGCGGTGCACCTGTCGCCCACGTCGGCGGCCGACCGGGTGCGGCGGCTGGAGCGTGAGGGCATCATCGAGGGGTACACCGTCCGCGTCGCCGACGCCGCTTTCGGCCTCACTGTTCGAGCGGTGGTCGACGTGAGTCTCGGCGCCGGTGTCGAGGTCGAGGAGTTCGAGCGCCGGCTCGCCGAGCGCGACGAGGTGTCGTTCGCCGCCTACGTCACGGGCACGGCGGACTATTCGATCATCGTCGCGTGTCCGGGCGCGGACGGTCTCGACGCGTTCGTGAGATGGCTACGGTCCGAAGCGGGCGTGAGCCGGACGGAGACCAAGATGCTCCTCCGGATCGTCGCCGACTGAGCACCCGTTTCCGAACGTTCCGAAACCTGCTACACCTGGCGGGATGAAGGCCTTCAGGAACTTCGTCAACGGTGAGTGGGTCGACGCTGCAGACGGGGCGACGACCGACATCATCGACCCGACCACGGGCGAGGCGTACGCCACGGCGGCCCGCTCCGGCGACGCCGACATCGACGCGGCGATGTCGGCCGCGGCCTCCGCGTTCGAGACGTGGAAGAACACCACCCCCGCCGAACGGTCGCTCGCGATGCTGAAACTCGCCGACGCGATGGAAGCCCGTGGCGACGAGATCATGCGCCTCGAGTGCGAGAACACCGGCAAGCCGTACGAGGTGCATCGCGACGAGGAGATGGGGCCGGCGGTCGACAACGTTCGGTTCTTCGCCGGCGCCGCCCGCCATCTCGAGGGCAAGGCGGCCGGCGAGTACATGGCCGGGATGACGTCGTTCGTGCGGCGTGAACCGATCGGCGTCTGCGCGCAGGTGGCACCCTGGAACTACCCGATGATGATGGCGGTCTGGAAGTTCGCGCCGGCGATCGCGGCGGGCAACACCGTGGTGCTCAAGCCGAGCGACACGACACCGGCCACCACCGGCCTCATCGCCGAGATCGCCGCCGAGTTCCTGCCGCCCGGGGTGCTCAACGTCGTCAACGGCGACCGTGACACCGGCCGCAGGATGGTCGAGCATGCGACACCGGCGATGGTCTCGGTCACCGGTTCGGTCCGTGCCGGAATGCAGGTCGCCGAAGCCGCCTCGAAGACGCTGAAGAAGGTGCACCTCGAGCTGGGGGGCAAGGCGCCGGTGGTCGTGTTCGACGACGCCGACATCGCGCAGGCCGTCGAGGACATCTCCGTCGCCGGCTACTTCAACGCGGGCCAGGACTGCACCGCGGCCACCCGTGTCCTGGTCAGTTCGAAGATCGTCGGCGACTTCGTGGCCGCCCTCACCGAGCAGGCGAAGGGCACGGGCGTCGGCGGCCCCGACGCGACCGATGTGCTGTTCGGCCCGGTCAACAACTCGGACCAGCTCGCTCACGTGAGCGGTCTCGTCGAACGGGCTCCGTCGCACGCCACCGTGACCACCGGCGGCAACCGGATCGGGAGCAGCGGCTACTTCTTCGAACCGACGGTCGTGTCGGGGCTCCGACAGGGCGACGAGATGAGCCGCACCGAGATCTTCGGCCCCGTCATCACCGTGCAGGAGTTCGATGAGGAGTCCGAGGCGGTCGAGTGGGCCAACTCGGTCGAGTACGGCTTGTCGTCGAGTGTGTGGACGCGCGACGTCGCTCGGGCGATGCGGATGTCGAAGGCACTCGATTTCGGATGTGTGTGGGTCAACACCCACATCCCGCTCGTGTCCGAGATGCCCCACGGCGGCTTCAAGAAGTCGGGATACGGCAAGGATCTGTCGGCGTACTCGCTCGAGGACTACCCCCGCCTCAAGCACGTGATGATCAACCTCGAG
>CAXAWD010000012.1:0-19019 GCA_963972325.1 uncultured Acidimicrobiaceae bacterium | reverse complement strand
ATGAGGGCCGAGAGGTACTCGCGCATGTGCCGAACCGGCTTCTCGAACGGATAGCCCCACATGCCCTCGACCACCGGCTGATGACTCAGGCCGACGCCGAGCGTGAACCGGCCGCCGGTCGCTGCGTTGGTGCTCAAGGCCTGTTGAGCCATCTGCATCGGGTGGCGCGGGTAGGTCGGCACGACGGCGACGCCGAGCTCGATCCGCGGGACCTCCCGACCGACGATCGACAACGCGGTCATGGCGTCGTGACCGAAGATCTGCGACACCCAGTACGTGGCGAAACCCTGCGCCTCCGCCGTTCTCGCGTGCTCGACGACCTGGTCGAGCGTGCCGTCGTTGGAGGTTCCGTCGTTGATCCCGATGCGCATCCGACGCACGGTATCCGCGCCGACGCGCGACGAACCCTGTCGGAGCCGATTCGGGACCGTCGCCTCTGCCCGTGCCGGGGCAACACCCCTAACATTCGGTCATGTCACGCGATCCAGCGACCACCCGACCGGCCGCTGCGGGAGACCGCTCCCCCGATCTGGCACCGGAGCAGATCGAACAGTGGACGGTGAGCGAGTCGGTCACCGCTGCACGGCAGCGCCAGATCACCGCGTTGCGCGACGTCGTCACCAACGCCGATGACGACGACGCGGCGGAGGTGCTCCGCTGGGCGAGGGCGGTGCTCGACGGTTTGTCCAGCGACGAAATCCCCACGCTCGACTCGATCGCTCCCCGGGGTGAGCTCCACTTCGGTGAGCCCCCGCTCGACCCGAACGACGACTTGGCCGAGGGCTGGGAGCAACGCGGGGTCTATCCGTACAAGAACCTGATGGGCCGGAAGCAGTACGAGCGCGAGAAGTACCGCCTCCAGGTCGAACTCCTGAAGATGCAGCAGTGGGTACGCGACAACGACCGCCGAATCGTCGTCATCTTCGAAGGTCGCGACGCTGCCGGCAAAGGGGGCACCATCAAGCGGTTCATGGAGCACCTCAACCCGCGGGGTGCGCGCGTCGTCGCCCTCGACAAGCCGACCTCGGTCGAGGCCGGACAGTGGTACTTCCAGCGCTACGTCGAACATCTCCCGACCTCCGGCGAAATCGTGCTGTTCGACCGCTCCTGGTACAACCGGGCCGGCGTCGAACGGGTGATGGGGTTCTGCGACGACGCCGAGTACCGGGAGTTCCTGCGACAAGCGCCGGAGTTCGAGCGCCAACTCGTTCGCAGCGGTGTGCAACTCGTCAAGTTCTGGTTCTCCGTCACCCGAGCCGAACAACGTCGTCGATTCTCCGAGCGTGAGCGCCACCCGCTCAAGCAGTGGAAACTCTCGCCGGTCGATCTTGCGTCACTCGACAAGTGGGACGAGTACACGGACGCGAAGGAGACCATGTTCGCCAGGACCGACACGCCCGAGGCGCCGTGGACGGTCGTCAAGAGCGATTGCAAGAAGCGGGCCCGGCTGAACGCGATGCGCTACGTCCTGAACAGCGTGCCGTACGGGGGCAAGGATCTCGACGTGCTCGGCGAACTCGATCCGCTCATCGTCGGTCGCGCCGACGTCCTCGATGCTCAGGTCGGCCTCGATGCCGGCTGAACCGGCCGACGACCCGACCAAGCCGACCGTGGCACGCGAACGAATGGTCGCGGATCAACTGATCGCTCGCGACATCGACGACCTGCGCGTGATCGAGGCCATGCGCAGGGTTCCGCGCCACCTGTTCGTGCCAGGAGGAGTTATCGACGAGGCGTACCGCGACGCGCCGTCACCGATCGGCCACGGGGCGACGATCTCGCAGCCGTACATCGTCGCGTTCATGACCCAAGCCCTCGCGATCGAGCCGACGGATCGTGTTCTCGAGGTCGGGACCGGCTCGGGGTACGGGGCCGCGGTCCTGGCCGCGCTGGCAGCGCACGTGACGACCGTCGAAGTCGTGCCAGAGCTCGCGGAGACCGCACGCGCGCTGCTCGCCGATCGCGACGAGGATCTCGAGGTCGTCACGGGCGACGGCTCGCTGGGATTCCCACCGAACGCGCCGTACGACGCGATCAGCGTGACGGCCGCCGGGCCGGAGATCCCCGACCCCCTGCTCGACCAGCTCGCTCCCGGTGGCCGGCTGGTGATGCCCGTGGGGCGCGGCGTCGAACGCCTCCTGCTGGTCACACGCGGGCCGGACGGCGACACCACCGAGACGCTGATCCCGGTGCGGTTCGTCCCGCTCCGCGGCCGTTACGGCGTGTGACTCGCACACCATCCCTCGGGTGCTACAGCGCCGACAACGCAGCGATACCGACGCGATGACGGCGTTCTCCGACATCACTGGGTTATCTGGTCGTTCTCGTGTCCAGGACGACGACGTCCCGTCCGAGTGATGAGGCACCGATGCCCGAGGAGGCCCCACATGACAACCGTGACTCGCACGCGGTGGATCGGCCTCTCGGCCGTGTTCGCCGCCACCACCGGAGCCATCGCCGTGGCCGGCTTCGGCGCCGACGCCGCTCCGGCCGAGGAACCAGCGGTGTACGTCGCGGTCGCACCGTGCCGCCTCGTGGACACACGTCCCGAGTCCCAGGTCGGCCCGCGCTCGACGCCCCTGCAACCCGCCGAGACCTTCGTCCAACAGGCCACCGGGACGAACGGCGACTGCACGATCCCGTCCGGCGCCACGGGAGTGTCCCTCAACGTGACCGCGGTCGGGCCCACGGCGCCGAGCTTCATGACACTGTTCCCCGCGGGCGGAGACGTTCCGGTGGCGAGCAACCTGAACTACCTCCCCGGTGCCGCCCCGACGCCCAACAAGGTCGACGTGAAGCTCTCGGAGGACGGCGCGATCGGCGTGTACAACCTCGACGGCACCGTCGACCTGATCATCGACGTGAGCGGGTACTACTCGGACACGTGGATCCAGGAGGTCATGGACCGCCTCGACGGCGCCATCGACATCACGAACGTGTACACGAAGACCGAGACCTACTCGAAGGACGAGGTCGACACCGCCCTCGGCGGCAAAGCGGACGCCGACGACGTCTACACGAAGACCGAGACCTACTCGGACGACGAGGTCGACACCGCGCTCGACGACAAAGCCGACACAGGCGACAGCTACACCAAGGCAGAGGCCGACGCCAGGTTCGCCCCTCGCGACGTCGGGGTCGCGGTCCGTCAGACGACGAATGACGTGCGTGGCCTACTCGGCACGCTGCTCTACGCGGTCGAAGGAGTCACGATCGGCGTGCTCGACGACGGACTGCTCGAACTCGACCAGCCCAACGCGATCATCGATCCGGTCGCCGGCGTCGTCGAGTACGAGCTCGACTCGATCGTCCTGTGCGTCGACAACCTGGCCGGCGCCTTCGTCGACACGATCACGTTCTCGTCTCGTGACGAGTTCGGCGTCGTCACCGACCTCATCGACGGGGACGACATCGACGCCGCCGGGTGCAGCACGATCGACCTCAGCACGCTGCCGATCGGCGAGGCCTACTTCGCCGAGCTCGACGTGACCGGCGTGGTGCTGAGCACGCTGCAGCTCACGTCGATCGAGTCGCACTGGGTGCCCGCGGTCATCGAGTGACCGGCTCGGTCACTCGGCGTCGCGGATCTCTCGCCGCAGGTCGTTGATCTCGTCTCGTAGACGAGCGGCGTACTCGAACTTCAGATCCGCCGACGCCTCGTGCATCTCTTCTTCCAACGTCTGGATGAGGCGCTGGAGCTCTTGCTGCGGCAGCGACTTGAGTTCTTGCTGCACCTTGGTGCGCTCGCGTTGACGGCGTCGGTCCTTCCCCGGGACCGGCGCCGTTCCGCCGTCGGGACGCAGCATCGACAGGATGTCGCCGACCGCTTTGCGGATGGTCTGCGGGTCGATGCCGTGCTCTTCGTTGTACGCCAGCTGCAACGCACGGCGACGCTTCGTCTCGCCGATCGCCCGCTCCATCGAGTCGGTCTGCTTGTCGGCATACATCACGACCTGACCGGCGACGTTGCGCGCTGCACGGCCGATCATCTGGATCAGCGAGGTCTCACTGCGGAGGAAGCCCTCCTTGTCGGCGTCGAGGATGCACACGAGCGACACCTCGGGCAGGTCGAGGCCCTCACGCAACAGGTTGATGCCGACGAGGACGTCGAACTCGCCGAGTCGGAGTGACCGCAGGATCTCGATCCGCTGGATCGTGTCGATGTTGGAGTGGAGATATCGCACCCGGAGACCCTGTTCGAGCAGGTAGTCGGTGAGGTCTTCGGCCATCTTCTTGGTGAGCGTGG
This sequence comes from uncultured Acidimicrobiaceae bacterium, assembly GCA_963972325.1. GTDB lineage: Bacteria > Actinomycetota > Acidimicrobiia > Acidimicrobiales > Ilumatobacteraceae > Ilumatobacter. The sequence goes on along the minus strand of CAXAWD010000012.1, from coordinate 14,773 downwards.
TGACCAGCACCCGTTCGCCGTTGGCGATGCGGCCGTTGACCAGCTCGATCAGGTCGTCGATCTGACCCTTGGTCGGCTTCACGATCACCTCGGGGTCGACGAGGCCGGTCGGTCGGACGATCTGCTCGACGACCTGCTCGGACACCCGGAGTTCGTACTCGCTCGGCGTCGCCGACAGGAACACGCCCTGGTTGATCCGTTCGAGCACCTCTTCGAAGGTCAGCGGCCGGTTGTCGCGCGCCGACGGGAGGCGGAAGCCGTGCTCGACGAGCACGTCTTTGCGGCTGCGGTCGCCGGCGTACTGACCGTGCAGCTGCGGCACGGCAACGTGACTCTCGTCGATGACGAGCAGGAAATCGTCGGGGAAGTAGTCGAGCAGGGTGAACGGCGGCTCGCCGTAGTCGCGGCCGTCGATGTGCATCGAGTAGTTCTCGATGCCGTTGCAGTAGCCGACCTCGCTGATCATCTCGAGGTCGTACTGGGTTCGCATGCGGAGACGCTGCGCCTCGAGCAGCTTGCCCTCTTCCTCGAACTGTTTGAGCCGCACCTGGAGTTCGTGCTCGATCTTGCCCATCGCCACCGCCAGCCGCTCGTTGCCGGCGACGTAGTGGGTGGCCGGGAAGATCACCGTGCGCTTGAGCTCTTCGAGGGTCTCGCCGGTGAGGGGGTCGATCCGGGTGAGGCGGTCGACGGTGTCTCCGAACATCTCGATCCGCAGCACCGACTCGTCGTACGCGGGGTGGACTTCGATCGTGTCGCCGCGCACCCGGAATTTGCCGCGGCCGAGCGTGGCGTCGTTGCGGTCGTACTGCATGTCGACCAGGCGGCGCAGGATGTTGCGCATGTCGTAGTCGACGTCGACCGACAGGTCGAGCAACTGCCCCTTGTACTCGTCGGGGTTGCCCATGCCGTAGATGCAGCTGACCGACGCGACGACGATGGTGTCGCGCCGGGTGAGCAGCGCCGCCGTGGCCGAGTGACGCAGGCGGTCGATCTCGTCGTTGATCGAGCTGTCCTTCTCGATGAACGTGTCGCTCGACGGGATGTACGCCTCGGGTTGGTAATAGTCGTAGTAGCTGACGAAGTACTCGACCCGGTTGTCGGGGAAGAACTCCTTCATCTCCGACGCGAGCTGGGCCGCGAGGCTCTTGTTGGGGGCCAGGATCAGCGTGGGCCGCTGCACCTGCTCGATGGTCCAGGCCATCGTGGCCGACTTGCCCGACCCGGTGATACCCAGCAACGTCTGGAATCGGTCGCCCCGCTCGATGCCCTCGGCCAACTGCGCGATCGCCTTGGGCTGGTCGCCGTCCGGCTCGAACTCGGACACCACGCGAAACGGCCGATCGCCGGCGGTCGGCTGCGCGATCGGCTGCCCGGCGAGGTCGGGAACGGGCGCGGTGACGGTCGTGTCGGACATCACCCACCAGCCTATCAGCGAACGTTCGTTCGATGGATCGGGTGCAAACGATTGGACGGGGCGGTCCGTGATCCACCACCCTTGCGGACATGCGTTCCATCTCGGCGATCCTCACTTCGGCTGCCCTCGTGTTGGCCTGCTCCGCTTGCGGTGGCGACGACGACACCGCCGCCGACACTCCGGACCCCGGCGGCACTCCCGCCGCCGACGAACCCGCCGCCGACGAACCCGCCGCCGACGAACCGGCCGCGGACGAACCGGCGGCCGACGAACCAGCCGCCGACTCCGGCAGCGGGAAGGGTGCCGTGCTGACGCTCGCGAACGGCGAGACGTTCGAGTTCGGCGTGCTCTGCACCCTCGAACCGCAGATGGCTGCCGGCTCCGAGATCCTGTTCACCGCGGTGTCCTACGACACGCCCAGCCTGGACATCACGCAATTCGGCGACGAGGGAACCATCACCGGCATCGCCACCATCTCGGTCTACGACGAGAACTACGAGACCCTCTGGGAAGCGGGGTCGTTCTACGAGGCCGTCGGCGGCACGATCGAACTGTCACTCGACGGGTCGACCATCACCGGGTCGGGCTCGTTCTTCCCCGGCGGCGACATCGCGGCCACCCCGGTCGACGGCGAGGTCGTCGCCGACTGCTGAACCCGGGAGCGCGTCAGCGCTGTCGGCCGCGGTGCCGGGCGGGCACGTCGACCGCGGCCTGGGCCAGCACCGGAAGCCCCGGGTCGGGCGTGGTGGCGTGGTACCGCTTGCGCCGGTCCTCCCCCAGGTCGGCGAAGGCATCGTCGACCAGATCCCAGTACCTGGTGGTGATCGCAGCGACGCCACGGGCCCTGGCCGACTCGTAGATCGCGATGGGTTCGGCTCGTGGTACGTACGTGACGATCGGGGCCCCCAGCGGCACCCCGACTCCGAGCGTAGTGAGGTCGGTCACGTCGACCCGGTCGTACCGGCGCTCGCGCCGGTCGAGCGCCTCGAGCTCGCCGTCGTCGACCCACCCGATCACACCATTGGTGGTTTCGTGCTCGGCTCGTACGAGCCCGAGCGCGACGAAGACCCAGTCGTCGCGCTCGATGCCGTCGGGTCCGACGGCGGTGAAGACGGTGTCGGTGCCGTAGTTCCAAGGCGACCGAATCCGGCCAGTTCGGCCTCGAAGAAGTCGACGCCGGGAGTGAGCTCCCGTCGGAGCGTGTGCCCGAACGACACCGGACTCACCAGCGACCCGTACCCGAACACCCAACGCCCAGCCATCGGCGGCACGATACCGGTCACGCGGTGGCGAGGCCGACGACCAGCAACGCCTGCCCCACGTGGTACGGCACCATCACCGCCAGCCGACCACCCGGCAGCGGGCCGACGAAGCGACGATGACCGAGCACCCAGTCGCTCACGGCGAACAGCATCGCTCCGACGGCCGCGACGATCGCACCCGTCGCCCAGGCCGTGACCGCCATGGACGTGATCACGAGCGCGTAGAAGATGACCGCGCCGGCCAGCACGTCGCCGCCGGCCGACCGCGCCCCCGGCAACGTGCGTGGCACGAACCGATAGCCGAGCAGCACGACCCCGAATGCCACGCCGGGCAACGCCCATACAGGGTCGAAGCCGACGGTGAGCGCCGCGCCCACGTATGCCAGGTGCCCGAGCGCGAACGACCCGAGCCCGGCCATGAACGCGGTCTCACCGTCGCCGAGCAGCGCCACGTCGCCGACCAATCCGAGCACGGCACCGACGACCAGCCAGGCTCGCACCGGGCCCGGCACGTCGGGGATCGCGGCGAGCACCACGATCAGGGCGATCATCGTCGCCGGCTTCGCCACGATCTCGACACGGCGCACGTCGGTCGCGACCGCCCACCAGTCGACCGCCGCCACGATCGCAGCGAGCACGGAGACACCGATCAGCACGATCGAATCGTACGCATACCGAGCCGGCGCACATCGACTCCGTGGTGTTGAATGGTCCGGTGCCGCGTCGCCGCTTCCATCTGCAGACCGATCGACTGACGATCCGCATGCTGGCGCACGGCGACGTCACGCCGCTCACGCACTACCGCAAGCTGCCCGACGTCGCCCGGTACCAGGACTGGCCGATGCCGTACACGCGCGATCTGGCGCACGAACTGGTCGACGAGATGGACACGTTGGCCGGGCCCACGCCCGGCCGCTGGGTGCAGTTGGCGATCGTCACCGGCGACCCCGACGGGCCGATGATCGGCGATCTCGCGGTCTGGCTCGATGCCGACGCCACCCTCGCGATGATCGGCTACACCCTCGACCCCGCGCACCAGGGCGAGGGGTACGCCGTCGAGGCCGTCGACGGGATCATCGGCTGGCTGTTCCGACGCAAGCACGTCCATCGCATCGCGGCGACGATCGACCCGCGCAATCTCGCGAGCGCTCGCGTCCTCGAACGATGCGGATTCGAGTACGTCGGCACGGCCAGGTCGTCCGCGCTCTCCCGAGGCGGGTGGACCGACGACGCCCGGTTCTCACTGCTCGAACCCGACTGGAGGGCATGGCGCCGGCGGCCGACCGGCGCACCGAAGCGAGTCGAGCTCGTCGAGATCACGGCCGACAACGTGCGCGAGGTCGGCCACCTCGATCGTGCATTCTCACAGCGCGGGTTCGTTTCTCCGGTGCTCGAGTCGCTCGCGGAAGCACTGGTTCCCCCGACGATCCGCGGCGATCTGGTCCGACCGTGGTTCCGGGCGATCACGGCGGACGGCGACCTGGCAGGATTCGTCCTGATGGCCGAGCCGTATCGGGGCCGGCCACACCCATACCTCTGGCGGCTCGTCGTCGATGCCCGGCACCAGGGCCGTGGCATCGGGCGCCGAGCGGTCGAGCAGATCATCGCCGAACGGAAGGCCGCCGGGTTCACCGGGATCACCGTCAGCTACGTCGCCGGCGAGCCGGGGGCGCCGGCGCCGTTCTACGAACGACTCGGGTTCGTGCCGACCGGGCGTGTCGACGACGGCGAGGTCGAGGCCGTGCTCGACCTGTCAGTCTGAACCGTCGCGCAACTCGACGAGCGCCGACCACAGGTCGGCCACCTCGTGCCGCAACTGCTCGAGATCACCCGAGTTGTCGACGACGTGTGTCGCCTGCGCGAGGCGTTCGTCTCGGCCGATCTGGCTCGCGATGCGCTTGCGGGCGTCGGCCTCGTCCATGCCACGGAACTCGACGAGGCGCTCGACCGCGACGTCGACCGGCACGTCGACCACGATCGTCGCCGCGATGTCGTCGCGCGGGTTCTCACCGAGCAACGGGAAATCGAGCACGACCACGCGATCGGTGTCCGCCTGAGCCTGGATCTGCGACTCGATTTCGCTCTGCATGGCCGGGTGGACGATGCCGTTGAGATCGGCCAACGCCTGCTTCGCGTCGGCGGAATCGCCGAACACGATGCCGGCGACCGCCGCACGGTCGAGCGATCCGTCGTCGCGGATGATGTGCGCGCCGAAGCGCTCGGCCATCCGGTCGAGGACCGGAGAGCCGGGCGCTTGCAGGTCGCGGGCGATCTGGTCGGCGTCGACGATCACAGCGCCGTACTCCTGCAGGAGCACGGACACCGTGGACTTGCCGGCGCCGATCCCCCCGGTCAAACCGACCAGGAGCATTCGAGACTCAGGCCTCGGTGGAGTCGGCAGCCGGTTCGGCGGCCTCGGCCGCAGCGGCGTCGTCGCCGGCCGGAGCGGCTGCCTCGCCGCCCTCGCCGTTCTGGTACTCGGCCCAGGCGGCTTCGACCTCGTCGCTGCTGCTGGCCCAGTTGCCCTCTTCGTCGACCTCGAAGTGTTCGCGGTACTCGGCGGCGAGTTCGCCACCTTCCGCGGCCTGCTTGATCGAGAGGCTGATCCGGCGACGCTGGAGGTCGAGATCGATGATCTTCACCCAGAGCTCTTCGCCCGGCGTGACGACCTGCTCGGGCGAGTCGACGTGGTGCGTCGACATCTCCGAGATGTGCACGAGGCCCTCGATGCCGTCGCCGACCTGGACGAACGCACCGAACTGGACGAGCTTGGTGACCCGGCCGTAGACGAGCTGCCCGACCTCGTGGGTCTCGGCGAACTCCTGCCACGGGTCGGCCTGCGTCGCCTTGAGCGAGAGGCTGATGCGCTCGCGGCTGAAGTCGACGTCGAGCACCTGCACCTTGACCGGGTCGCCGACGGCGACCACGGAACCGGGGTGGTCGACGTGCTTCCACGACAGCTCGCTGACGTGGATGAGGCCGTCCATGCCGCCCAGGTCGACGAACGCACCGAACGACACGACGCTGGACACCGTGCCCTCGCGGACTTCGCCGATCTTGAGGTTGGTGAGGAAGCTGTCGCGGGTCTCCTTCTGGTTCTCTTCCAGGTAGGCCCGGCGGGACAGCACGACGTTGTTGCGGTTCTTGTCGAGCTCGATGATCTTGGCCTGGACCGTGGTGCCGATGTACGGCGCCAGGTCGCGAACACGACGCAGCTCGACGAGCGATGCCGGCAGGAAGCCGCGCAGGCCGATGTCGACGATGAGGCCGCCCTTGACGACCTCGATGACCGGACCCTCGACGATTTCGTCGGCTTCCTTCTTGGCCTCGATCGTGCCCCACGCACGCTCGTACTGCGCACGCTTCTTGGAGAGGACCAGACGGCCCTCCTTGTCTTCCTTGGTCAGGACGAGCGCTTCGACCTCTTCGCCGAGCGTCACGATCTCGGCCGGGTTGGCGTCGTTGCGGATGCTCAGCTCACGGCTCGGGATGACACCCTCGCTCTTGTAGCCGATGTCGAGCAGGACTTCGTCCTTGTCGATCTTGACGACGGTGCCGTTCACCATCTGGCCGTCTTCGACGTCGACGATCGTGCCGTCGATCGCGTCGGCGAAACTCATGCCGAGATCGTCGGACACGATCTCGCGCGGGGTGTAGTTGCCCTCCTCGTCGAAGGTGCCGAACGCCGGGTTGTCGGCGGGCGCTTCGTTCACCGCCTCGTTGGCGGGTTCGGTGGGCTGGGTCGTGGTATCGGACAAAGGACGGACTGCTTTCAGAGGGACGGGTAAGTGTTCACGTGCGCGCCGGGTGCCCAGCGCAGCAGTCAAGGCTATCAGCCACCGTTCCGTTCCAACAGCCCCAAATTTCGGACGATCCGCACCCGGATCAGGCGGTTCGTGTGGCCAACACCAGGAACTCGGCGGCGTCGACCGTCGGCGGCTCCGAGCCGTACGCTCCGGGCTCGACGCTGCTGATCGAATCGACTGCCAGTCCGTTGGCGGCAGCCAGCAGCCGCAGCTCGCGCGGGGTGTAGCAGCCCGTCCACAGGCTCGTTTCCGCAGGTTCCCCGGCCTCGTTGCGGATCTCGGTCCGTTCGTGGTTGACGCCGGCGTCGGCGTCGAACTCGGCGTTCTCCCAGTGCTTGAGCACGAAGTACGAACTGAAGGCGCTGAGCGCGAGCCGCCCACCCGGTCGGAGTGCACGAGCGATCCCGCCGAGCACCGTCTCGTCGTGCCCGTCGGCGGTCATCAGACCGAACGCTCCCTGGCACAGGCAGATCGCGGCGTCGAACTCCGCGTCGAACGCCAGCCGGCGGGCGTCGAGTCGCTCGAACGTGGCGCCCGCAGGCGCCGTGTCGGACGCGAGGTCGACGAATCGTCGACTGATGTCGATCCCGTGCACGATGATGCCGCGCTCGGCGAGCGCGTGTGCGTGCCGACCCGGGCCGCACCCGACGTCGAGCACCCGCATTCCGGGCGCCAATCCGAGGGCCGGGATCAGGTACTCGATCTCCTGCCTGGTGCCCTTCGTGAAGGAGTACCGCAGGTACGCCGACCCGAGATGGTCGGCGATGGGTTCGAACCAGTGGTCGTGCACCACACCAGTCTGCCCTGACTTCGCAGCACCGGACGCCGACACACGAGGCGGCGAAACGCCGAACATGCGAACACCGAACGTGGTAGCAATGTCACGCCATGCGCGATCGGTTCCGGGATCTCCTCTCGCCGCTGACCCAGCCGGAGAGCCGCACGCTGTTCGGTGCCCAGTTGATCTCCGGACTCGGTGATTGGGCCGGACGTCTCGCGTTGGCCGTCCTCGTGTTCGACCGGTCCGAGTCCGCCTGGTGGACCGCCGCCGTCACCCTCGTGTCGCTGCTCCCGTGGATCGGCCCCGGGCAGATGCTGTCCACCTTCGCCGATCGACTCGGTCGAACGCGGGTGATGATCACCTCCGACCTCGTTCGGGCCGCGCTGTTCCTCACGATGCTGGCACCGCTCCCGGTCCCGGCGCTCCTCGGGCTCGCGTTCCTCGCCGGATTGTGTGTGCCACCGTTCGTGACCGCGCGAGGAGCAGCCTTGATCGACGTCGTACCACCGGAACGCTACGGAGCGACCCTGGCACTGTTCGGCGTCGCATCGCAGGCCGAACTCGTCCTCGGTTATGCCCTCGGCGGAGCGGTCATCGCCGTGATCGGCGCCCAGGCGACGCTCGCCGCCAACGCCGCGACGTTCGTCGTGTCGGCGCTGCTGGTCGCGAGGCTCCGCCACGGCCGGGCGGCCGAGCAGCACGAGACGGCGGCGATCGGATGGTCGGGGGTCGCCGCCGGGGCTGCGGTGTGGCGAAGCGATCCCCTGTGCCGACGGGCACTCGTGTTGTTCGTCGGGGTCAACATGGTGATGGTGCTCCCCGAAGCGCTCGTCGTCCCGTACGCGGACGAGGTCGGGGTGTCGACGTCGGGCATCGGCGTCGGGGTCCCCGCCGCCACGATCGCCGTCGGTTCGATGCTCGCCATCGCGATGTGGCCACATCGCGAGACCGATCCGGTCGCGCTGCTCCGCGACGCAGCACGACGCGGCCTGGTGCTCTCGCTCGCCACCGCCGCCCTGTTCGCGGCCTCGACCACCTGGGCGCTGGTCGCCGCGCCGGCGCTGCTGCTGTCCGGAGCCGTCGACGCGATCGCGGTACCGACCAACCAGGTCGTCGGACAGCGGCTGCCGCGCGAGGGACGGTCCGCGGCGATGGCCGTCGCCGGTGGTGTGCAATACGGCTCACAGACGGCGGCGATCGCGATCGGCGGAGCCGCTGCCGTCGCGTTCGGCCCCGCATGGACGTTGGCGGTCGCAGCGCTGATCGCGGTCGGCGTCACGGGGTGGTCCATCGTGCGACCGTCCGTCGAGTCCGACTGACCTTCGGCGGCCGGCCGGCCCGAACGGTCGTCAGCAGCCCATCAGACGACGCCGGCGCGCTGCAGTTCGGCCAACCGTTCGACCGTCATGCCCGGCAACGACAGCAGCACCTCATCGGTGTGCTCCCCCAGCCTCGGCCCGGAGCCGACCACGGTCTCGATCGTCGAGAATCGGCCGATCGGCGCCTGGACGAGGATCTCGCCGAGATCTGGGTCCGCGACCCTGACCAGGTTGCCGCGCTCGGCGATGTGGGCATCGGCGCAGATGTCGGCGACCGAGTTGACCGTGCCGCACGCGATGCCGCGATCCCGCAGGAGCGCGATCAACTCATCGCGTGGGTAGCGGGAGGTCATCTCCGTGACGACCGCGTTGATCCGGGGCCGCACCGCGATTCGTTTCTGTGCCGTGTCGAGTTGTGCCAGCTCGCCGTCCGGGTCGTCGAGCAACTCGAGGAGTCGGCCCCACATGTTCGGCGTCGATGCCGGGAGGACGACGTACTGCCCGTCGGCAGTCGGGAAGATGCCGTTCGGACACGAGTGTGGCTGGTCGTTGCCCGATCGCCCCTTGACCTCACCGGTGAGGTCGTAGCGCACGACGAAGTCCTCCATCATCCGCAAGATCGGCTCGTAGAGGGCGAGGTCGACGAGTTGACCTTCGCCGGTGTCGCGCCGATGCATCAGCGCCACCATCAGGAGAAATGCGCCCCAGATGCCACCCATCCCGTCGGCGATGGGATAGCCGGGGAAGTAGGGCGGGCCGTCGGGCTCACCGGTGATGTGGGTCAGCCCGGCGAATGCCTCGGCGACCCGACCGAAACCGGGATGATCCGAGTACGGCCCGCCCAGCCCGAACGCGGTGAGGTGCAGCACGACCAGTTCGGGGTTGGCCTCGTGCAACCGATCGGCGGTCAGACCCCATCGCTCGAGCGTCGAGGGGCGATAGTTGATCACCAACGCGTCGGCGTCGCGGCACAGGTCGACGAGGAGAGCCGCACCCTCCGGCGAACGCAGGTCGATCGTGACGCTCTTCTTGCTGCGGTTGGTGACCCGGAACGATCCGGACACGCCGTCGACGATCGGGGGGAACCCACGGGCCGCGTCTCCGCGGTGCGGCTCTTCGACCTTGATCACCTCTGCGCCGAACTCGCCGAGGAGCGACGCCGACAGGGGTGCAGCCAGCACGGTGGAGGCTTCGATGATCCGGATGCCGGCGAGCGGAAGGGTCACGGCGTCGTCCGATGGTCACGAGGGAGGAGCGAGGCGTGGTGAGCGGTGTCAGGCCGTCGACGCATGGGCGAATATTATAATTTACGCGAGGTGGGGCGCACGCAACCCGAGCAGCGAGCGAGGTTTCAGCCCTTCGCCGCCGCCCAGGTGTCACCCCAGCTCACGTTGACCTCCAACGGGACGTCGAGATCGGCGGCGTGGCGCATGATGTCGATGATCTGATCGCCCACCTCGCCACGCTCGGCTTCGGGCACCTCGACGATGACCTCGTCGTGCACCTGCAACACGACCTCGCTCTCTCGTCCGCCGGCCTCGAGCGCCTCGTCGATCCGGACCAAGGCCACCTTGAAGATGTCGGCGGCCAAGCCTTGGATGCCGGCGTTCATCGCCTGACGCTCCCCTGCCTGGCGGATCCGCCAGTTGGAGTTGAGCAGTTCGGGGATCGGCCGGCGCCGACCGAACAGCGTCTCGGTGTACCCGGTCTTCCGAGCCTCCTGCACCGTGGCGTCCATGTACGCCTTCACGTTGGGGAACGCCTCGAAGTACGCGTCGAGGATCTTCGCCGCCTCGTCGGTCGGGATGTTCAAGCGCTGACCGAGCCCGTACGCCTCCATGCCGTAGGCGAGCCCGTACGACACCATCTTCGCCTTCGACCGTTGGTCGAGCGTGACGTCGCCGGGCTCGACACCGAACACGCGCGCCGCGGTGGCGTTGTGGATGTCCTGACCGCTCGTGAACGCCTCGATCAGACCGGGGTCGGCCGCGAGATGGGCGATGCAGCGCAGCTCGATCTGGTTGTAGTCGGCCACGAGCAGCGTGCGGCCCGCGGGGGCCACGAACGCGGTCCGGAACACGCGACCTTCCTCGCTGCGGACGGGGATGTTGTGCAGGTTCGGCTTGTCGGAACTCAGTCGGCCGGTACGGGCGACCGTCTGGTTGAACGTGGCGTGGATCCGGCCGTCCTCGGCCACCTCGTGCAACAGCCCCTCGCCGTACGTGCCGCGCAGCTTCTCGACCTCACGATGCCGCAGGAGCGGCACGATGAACTCGGGCCACTGCTCCTTGAGCTTCTCGAGCGTCTGCGCGTCGGTGGAGTATCCCGACTTCGTCTTCTTGACGCCGACCGGGCTGAGCTCGCGCTCCTCGAACAGCAGCGCGCGCAGCTGCGTCGGCGAGTTGAGGTTGAGGTCGTCCTTGCCGGCGACCGTGCGGAGTTCGACACCCAGCGAGTCGACTTCGGCCGTGAGCCGCTCGTTGATGGAACGCAGCGTGTCGGCGTCGACCGCGATGCCCACGTGCTCCATCTTGGCCAGCACCCGGACCAACGGGTTCTCGATCGAGTGATAGAGCTCGGCCATGCCGTGCGCGTCGAGACTCGCCTCGATCGGACCCGCGATGTGATGCACGGCGAGCGCGGCGCGACCGGCGCGCTCGGCGGGCGTGACCGAGTTGCCGTCGAGGTCGAGCTGCCCGGACGACGCTGCGTCGTCGCTCGGCGGCGCGAACTCGGTGTACTTGGTGAGCAGGTCGGCGAGCTCGTAGCGGGCCTCGGCCGGATCGATCAGGTAGGCCGCGATCGCGACGTCGAGTCGGAGACCGCGCACGTCGATGTCGGCGTCGAGCAACGAGCGCATCAGCGGACGAACCGTGTGACCGCGCACCTGGGTGTGCCCGCCGAGCGCCGCAGCGACGGCGTCGTCGCGCAGGAACTCCCCCGGCACCCAGGCGACCGACGAGGTGGACGCATCGGTCACGAACGCCAGACCGTCGAGGTTGCTGCGGCCGGGCTCGCCCTCCCAGATCGCCGCCAGTTCGAGGATCTCGACCGCTGCGATCGCCGCAGCGGCCGCAGCAGGGTCGGCCAGCGACTCCACCTCGGCGACGAGTTCGTCGCGTGGTTCGCTCGAGGCGATCCCCGAGTTCGGTCCGAGCGCCTCGGCGAGCCGGTCGGCGAGCGTGCGGAACTCGAGGAAGTCGAACAACCGCTGGATCTCCTCGGGATTCGGCGTGATCGCCAGCGCCGCGGCGTCGAGGTCGACCGAGTCGATCGGCGCGTCGTGGTGCAGGATCATCAACTCGAGGTTCTTGCGAGCCCGCGCCTCGTGTTCGGTCAGGTTCTCGCGCAGCTTCGGGGTCTGCTCGTCGACATGTTCGAAGATGCCGTCGAGGCCGCCGTACTTGTTGATCAGTTTCGCCGCCGTCTTCTCCCCGACCCCTGGCACCCCGGGCAGGTTGTCGGAGTTGTCGCCGCGCAGTGCCGCGTACTGGGGGTACAGATCGGGCGTGACACCGGTCCGTTCGGCGATGCCGGCCTCGTCGTACAGCGCGTAGTCGCTGACGCCGCGCTTGTTGTACAGCACTCGCACGTGCGGATCCTTCACGAGCTGGTAGCTGTCACGGTCGCCGGTGACGATCAGCACGTCGTCACCGCGCTCGACGAGTTTGGTCGACAGCGTGGCGATCAGATCGTCGGCCTCCCAGCCGGCGGCCTCGATCTGCTGGATGCCGACGGCGTCGAGCACCTCGCGCACGAGACCCATCTGCTGACGGAGGATGTCGGGGGCCGCTTCCCGCTGGGCCTTGTACTCCGGCTCGGCCTCGTGCCGGAACGTGGGTTCGGGGCGGTCGAACGCGACGATCATGCCGTCGCACTCCTGATCTTTGATCACGTTGATCAGCATCGACGTGAAGCCGAACACCGCGTTGGTGACCTGTCCGCTCGCCGTGGCCATGTCGGCCGGGAGCGCGAAGAACGCCCGATACGTCAGAGAGTTGCCGTCGACCAGGAGATACGTGCCCATCGCCGCCGAGGTTACGCCCCGGACGGCCCGACGCTCCACCGGCCCCCGAACGAAGGCACCGACACCGTGCTGCAGGTCGGGATCAGAACGAAGCTCGCGTCACCACGGGACGATGTCGCTGGGGTCAGTGTCGAGGAACTCGCGGCGCCGTCGCGTGCAGGCCGCGCTCTGGTACCAGTTGGCCATCACCCGCTCGTCGTCGTTCCTGGGTCCGAGGGGCAGGGGCTGCGGTGTGCCGTCGATGGCGCCGAACCGTTGTCGCACCGCCTGCCGCGACCGGCCGAGCAGCCGACCGATCTGCGCCCACGAGTACCCCTCGATGACCGATGGGTGTCACATCTCGAGCCGGGTTTCCCACCTCGGACGGTTTCCACCGCCGTTCGGGCACTCCGCAAGGAGCGAGGGGCTCCCGTGGGTGTCCTCGACCGGCCCGCTCGAACCGCGTCCCCGACCCGGATCAGGGACGCAGGGAACCGTCGAGGATGCGTTCGGCGACGTCGCGCATCTTGGTGCGCTCGCTCATGGCCGTGCGTTGGATGAAGGAGAACGCGTCGCCTTCCTTCATGTCGCACTCGTCGATGAGCAACCCCTTGGCCCGGTCGATCGTCTTGCGCGCCTCGAGCTGCTCGCCGAGGGCGTCGATCTCGCCGGTCAGGTTGCGGAGCTCTCGGAATCGACCGATCGCCACCTCGATCGCCGGCACCAGATCGCTCTTCTGGAACGGCTTGACGAGATACGCCAGCGCGCCCGCGTCGCGCGCCTGCTCGATCACTTCACGCTGGCTGAAGGCGGTGAGGATCAGCACGCCGCAGAGTTTCTCGTCGGTGATGATGCCCGCCGCCTCGAGGCCGTCCATACCGGGCATCTTGACGTCGAGCACCGCGAGATCGGGGCGCAGCGATCGCACCAGTTCGACCGCCTCGTCGCCCCGGCCGGTTTCGCCGACGACGTCGTAGCCCTCTTCCTCCAGGGTCTCGCGCAGATCCATGCGGATGATGGCTTCGTCTTCGGCGATCACGACTCTCAGCGACACTGCGGTTCCTTTCGAGGGCCTCGTCGGCCACCTGTTTCATTCAAGCATCCCGGGCACGAGGACGGAGGCTTCACCGGCCGGCGTTCATCTTGTCGAGCAGTTCGTCCTGGCGTGTCTCGAGCTCACGGATGCTGTCGACCACGTGCTGGCGGTGCTTGCGCATGGCGTCGGCATGTTTGCGAGCGTCGTTCGCCTCGAACGACGCGCCCGGCGTCTCCGACACCAACGCCCGAATCGCCTGGCTGTCGGCCTCGTCGGCCACGACATCGAGCTGCTCGTCGATCTGCGACAACTCGACCCGCAGGGCCTTCAGGCGCGACGACGTCTGCGCGAGACGTCGTTGGACGAGCCAGGAAACCATGTGCCCCGGGTGGGATTCGAACCCACACTTGACGGTGTTTGAGACCGCTGCCTCTGCCGTTGGGCTACCGGGGCGTGCGGGTGAGGATACCGGGCCCCCACCCGACGCCGTCAGGTCGTTCGTCCGAGCCCGGATCGGGGCCTGATCCGGCCCGGATCCGATCCCGGACAGGTCGCGGTCAGCGGGTCGAGACGACCATCGTGTCGGCGAACTGGTCCCACAGGGCCGTACGGAGCGGCTTGGAGAAGATGAACACCAGGCTCACGATCACGATCACCAGCTGCGCGAGGCTGAGCAGGACGTTCAGTGCGACGAACGGCGGGATCAGCGCGAAGGCGCCGGGCAGAGCCCAACGTTTGATCGCGTGCTCCCACTCGACGTCGGCCCCGTTCTGCTGCACGACCTTCATGCCGAACGCGAGCTTCATGGGCGAGCCACCGAACATCTTGGTGCACACGGCGTCCCAACCGAATCCCACTGCGGCGCCGAGCAGCGCCACCAGGTAGGCGCGGCCCACACTCGCATCGGTACCGAACCCGGCGAGGCCGGCATCGTCGTCGCCGCTGAGGATGATCGCGGCGAACACCGAGCCGAACACGAGCGCGACGATGAGTGCGTCGAGCAACCGGGCGAGCACGCGCATCCCCGGCGAGGCCAGCGGGAGCCCACCTGCCACGGCGCCCTGCGGCGGTTCCTGCATCGGCGGAGGAGGAGGCGGAGGCGGTGGTGGAGTCATACTCATGCCGAGGAGCGTAGGCCACGGTGTG
>CAXAWD010000011.1:0-19233 GCA_963972325.1 uncultured Acidimicrobiaceae bacterium | reverse complement strand
TCTGTTCGAGCGACACCGCGTTCGGTGCGCAGGCGACCAGTGGAGGCGGATCGCCGCCGGCCAGCAAGACCGGGATCGTCGCAACGCTTCCGAGGATCGCGAGCGGTACGGCAGCGAGCAGAACCTTCACACCTTCTTCCTCCACCCATGCGCGTGATTCTCGGCACCGATTGCCGGTCGGAGCGCGCGCCGGGTGCCGGGGGTGGGTTGGTGGCTGCAGGGAGCCGACGTCGACCAGCCGACGTCCAAGACGAAGCCGGAGGAGCCATGGACAACCGATCCCGACGAACACGAACGACCCGCCTCGTCCGCCGAACGGCGAGCGCAGCGTCCGGCGCGGTCTTCCTGAGCCTGGTCGCTTCGACGACGGCGCTGGCAGTGCCGCCGAACCCGTCTCCCGACGGGTCGGCGCCCGGAGCAGCGCTGATGAACACCGTGCTGGGCTGGCTGAAGTGGGGTGCGCTGGCCGCCTCGCTGGCTGGACTGCTGATCGGCGCGATCGCAACGGCGGTGGGGCACTTCGGCTCGAACTACTCGGCCTCGTCAGCAGGCCGGAAGTGGTTGCTCGGCGGCATGGGTGGGGCGATCCTCGCCGGCCTCGCCTGGACGATCACGTCGACCCTGTACTCGGCAACGGGCTGACCGATGCCCACCCGATCACACCACCGACGCCTCGTGCCGACGCTCCTCGCCGCAGCACTGGTTGGCGTCGTCGCATTCGCAGGCGCTCGTCTCATACAGGGTGGCGGCAGCGCGGAGCCGCGAACGGCTCATGAGCAGGCGTCGCCGCGAGCTGCGCACACTGCCAACTCGACGGGGCTGGCGTCCTCCCACGACAGCGGGTCGCCGCAGACCGCCGACAGCGTGAGCAATCCGATCGATGCTCGGCGCTCAGACCGCGTCGCCGCCGAGGAGGCGGCGCTCGAGATTGTGCGGTCCATCGACGAGGTTGCTGGTGCGGGCTTCATCTCACGACGAGAGCTCGTCGAGTCGTTCACCACTGACGAGTTCGGCTCGCAGTTCGCCTCCGAGACGGGTCAGCAGGTCGACACCCTCTTGATGGAGTTGGGTGCACGAGGCGTCGACAACGAGGGACTCGTCCTCCACGAACAGCCGATCACCGTCACGTCGACGGACGTGGCCGACGGCGTTCAGGTCCAGACGTGGTCGGTATGGATCGTGGCGGTCACCGACCTCGGTCCCGCACGGCAGGTGTGGCGGACAATCACGCTCGACATGGTCGACGTCGACGGCGTCTGGTTGCTCGACGGCTGGGAATCGGAGATCGGCCCCACGCCCGCACCGCCCGCCGAGGGACTCATCGACACCGCCGAATCGGTGACGGACGTGCTCGCCTGGCGCCGGGTCGACAGCGAGGAGGGCTGAACGGTGTTCCCGATCCCGAACCCGATATCCCTCTTCACATCTCTTGCCTCCGACGCCGTCGGCTGGGCGTGGGACAAGGTGATCCAGGGCATCTACACGTGGTTCGCCAACGGAATCCTGCTCCTCATGGAGTGGGTCTGGAACATCCTCGACGAGACCACCACTCCGAGGCTCACCGAGGACTGGTTCGCGAACGGCATGATCGGCCCGATTGCCGGCGTCGCACTCGGGATCACGCTTGCGATGATGCTGGCGTCGGCGATCCAGGCCGGCCTTGCCGGTCGACCGGAGCTGATCGTCGACGCGCTGAAGGAAGGCCCGAAGGCGATCGTCGCCACGGCGCTCACTGTCGTCGTCCTCGACGTGATGCTGCAGGGCGCCGACATGCTCGCCGAGGTGGTCTGGCAAGGAGGTCGCCAGGACACGATGACCGTCCTCGATGGGCTTGCCGACACGATGGGCGCGGCCGGTGGCGGGTTCGCTGCGACTTTCCTCGGCCCGCTGGCGCTGTTGTTCGGGATGATCGGACTGATCGTGACGGCGGTCGTGATGTTCATGCGGATGTCGCTGCTCTACCTCGTCGCGGCATTCGCCCCGATCGTGTGGTCGGCGTCGGTCTCACCGGTGATGCGGGGGAGCGGACGTCGTCTCGTCCACCTCGCCGTCGCGCTCGTGCTCGCCAAGCCGGCGATCACGGTCACCTTGGCCGTCGGCATGAAGCTGCTGGCCAACACGGGCGCTGCTCCTGGGACCGACGGTGCGAGCGAGGGTGCCGCCGCGGTCGGCACGCTCTTCGCCGGGTTCACGGCAATCGGCATCGCAGGCCTTTCACCGGTTGTGCTGTTCCGTCTGCTGCCAGGAGTCGAGGGTGCCTCCTCGACGACCGGGGTCGTCGGCGGCTGGGGCCGATCGGCGATGACGATCGCCCAGGGTGCGATGCTCGCCAAGTCGTTCGGCGCATCTCGTGGTGCCTCGGCGGCATCGCGCTCGCTCCCGGTGACCTCGAACCTCTCGTCGGATCTAACCGGATCGCAGTCGTCCGGTCGATCCCGCGCCGGAGGAGTCGGGCCGACCCCTACCCCGCGCCCGTCGAGCACCTCGTCGCGAGCCGCGACGGCGCCAACGGTGACGACGAGTCAGGAGCCTTCGGCTGGCTCCAGCGACCAGGATGAGGCCGTCCGATGAGCGAGTCAACCGGAGGTCGTCCCGCCGAGGCGGTCCGCTACCACTTCGGGGATGGCACACGTGCCGGTGTGATGCTTGGCTTGTCGCTCCGCCAGGCCGCACCGCTGGTAGGGGGAGCCGTCTGGCTGACGCTCGCCCTCATGATCGGAAGCCCGATCCTCGGCCTCTGCGGACTCGTCGTCGCTGTGGTGCTCTCCTTCGGTCGATGGCGCGGGAGCCCGCTCTACGAGGTGGCCGCTCCAGGCATCCGACTCTCTGCCCGCCGGCTTCGCGGGCGATCGACGTGGACGCGCCGATCGCTCATCGGCTCGGCCCACGATGGCGTCGACGACCTCCCCGAGCCGATGGCTGGCCTCGAGCTGCACGAGGCGCAGATCGACTGGACCGGAACACCGCACACGGCTGGCCTGATTCGCGACTGCGCGACGGGCACGGTGTCGCTCGTCGTTCATGTACTGGGAGACGGATTCGCCGTCGCCGGAGCCGTCGAGCAAGACGAGCGTCTCGCCGCATGGGGCGGCGCACTTGCGCCGCTCGCCCGCGACCGATGTCCTGTCGCTCGGGTCACCTGGCAGGAGTGGGCGCACACGGTCGGCGTCACGTCGCATCGTGATTTCCTCGGATCGTTGCCGGACGACGGTCGCCGCTCGACCCCGGCCGGTGCGGACTACGAGGACCTGCTGTCGATGCTCGACGCGTCGACGATCGCTCATGACGTCTTGCTGACGCTCACGTCTGACGTGCGGCGGATTCCGGGGCGTCGCGGTCGTAGCTCTTGGGACGTGAGCGCGGAGGCGCTGGTCGCCGAGGCGAGCCAGCTCGCAGCGCGGCTGACGTCGGCCGGGCTCGTGGTCTCGAGCCCGTTGGCGCCTGCCGAGGTCGCCACTGCGGTCCGGCTGCGTTCGGACCCGACCCGCTCACCGGCCAGCGTGGCGTCGTCGCTCGCCGCTGCTGCTGGTCACGGCGTGGCTGAGTGGGGCCCGATGGCGGCCGATGCCGACTGGAACCACTGTCGAGTCGACGGATCCTTTCACCGGTCGTATCGGGTGGTCAGCTGGCCGATGCTCCCGGTGTCTGCAGAGTGGATGAGCCCGCTGATGGTCGGTGGCGGCCAGACCCGAACGGTCACGATGGTGATGGAACCCGTTCCGATCGCGCAGGCGGCACGCGAGGCGAACCGTCAACTCACGTCGCTGGAATCAGACCGCGACGAGAAGGCCCGCAAGGGCTTCCGCTCGACGGCACGAGAACGTCGACGCATCGACGACGTGGAGTCGCGCGAGCAGGAGCTCGCCTCCGGACATCCCGAGTTCCGCCACGTCGGATTCGTCACCGTGACGGCGGCAACGCTGGACGAGTTGGACGAGGCCTGCGCACAGGTCGAACAGGACGCAGCCCAGTCGATGCTCGACATCCGACCGCTCTCGGCACGCCAGGGCGAAGGCTGGGTCGCATCGCTTCCCCTCGGCCGTTCGGTTCGTCGAGGCGTGTGGTCGTGAGAACCCTGCGGCGCAGGGCATCGAAGCGACGAGGTCGTGCACTCCCGTCGGAACGCCGCGTCGAAGTCCGGTCGGCGCAGTTCGAGTCAGCCGCTCCGGCCAGCGAGTCGAACGAAGACCCGACCTCGAGGGCGCGACCCGGCGGAGGGCGGGTCGGCATCCCCGTCGACTGGTCGCGCTCGACGCTCGCGCACCTGCGGTCGGTCTACCCGTTCCACACCTCGGCCGGATTCGGCGAGCGCGGCGCGCTGATCGGCGCCGACGTGACCGGAGGGTTTCGGGGCTTCTACTTCGACCCGTTCGAGTTCTACGGAGCCCAGCACCTCACCAACCCGAACATGATCGTGATGGGTTCGGTCGGGTTCGGCAAGTCCGCCACGGTCAAGGCGCTCATCCGCCGCCTACGGGCGGTGTACGGACCGCAGCGCTACCTCGCGGTCATCGATCCCAAGGGCGAGTACGGCTCGATCGCGGACGACCTCGGCCTGGCCGTCATCAAGCTGTTCCCGGGCTCGGGAGGCGCTCGGATCAACCCGATGGACCCCGGTCGAGGCGGGGACGACTCCGTCCTCGACCGCCAGACGCTCGCCGCCGACCTCGTTGCGGGCGTCCTGGCCCGACCGCTCTCACCGCTCGAGGACGCCGTGCTGGGCTGGGGCATCGAAGCCCGGTGCGGGACGGGCGCACCGTTCACGCTCGCCGACCTGCACGCTGAGATTCTCGACCCGCCGGCCGATCTCGTCCGCCTGTCGCGCCACAGCCCGCTCGAACTCGCCCGGGCCACGGCACCGGTGTCGTTCGCGCTCGACAAGCTCTGCTCCCGAACGCTGCGAGGCATGTTCGACGGCCCCACCACCGTCGACATCGACTGGGACAAGGGGCCGGGCGTCGTCCTCGACCTGTCCGCCGTCTACAACAACCGCGAGGCGCTGCCGCTCGTGATGATCGCGGCCACCCACTGGCTGACCGCAGCGCTGCGCGGGCGACCCGAGCGCCGATCGATCCAGGTGATCGACGAGGCGTGGGCCGCCGTCCGCCATGGCGCTGCCTACCTCCAGGGCTCGCTCAAGCTGTCGAGGACCTATGGCATCTCCACCGTGCTCGTCTGCCACCGACCGTCCGATCTCACTGCGCAGGCAGACGACGGCACCGCTGGATCAAAGATCGCCGCAGGTTTGCTCTCCGACATCGAGACGAGAGTGCTGCTTCGCCAGCCGCCGGAGCAGGTGGCCGAGACCACGAAGCTGTTCGACCTGACCGAGCGGGAACGGCAGTGGCTCGGTCAACTGGTCAAGGGTCGGGCGCTCTGGAAGGTCGGTGCGCGGACGGCATGCGTCCATGCCGTACTGACGCCTGGAGAACGAGCGCTGTTCGACACAGACCAGGGGATGAAGCCATGACCGGGGTCGTAGGGGCCGAACTCCGGGGTGCTTGTCGGTCTGGTCTGGCTGACTGGTCCGGGGTTGGTGAACTGGGGGTCACCGTAGCGGATGAGTGTGCCGTGTCAGGTCTGGGGTTGCTGTGTGGCGCTGGTTGCTTCGATGGTCGGCGAGATCGAATGGTCGGCGGTCGTGGCGGTGATTGCCCACCAAGCGATGCCGGTGGTGATGTAGATGTCGGCGATGTTGAAGGTGGGCCACCAGCCGGTGTGCAGCATGTCGACCACGGAGCCGGCTTCGAGCCGATCGATGGTGTTCGCGAGCGCTCCGGCGATGATGAGCGTGGCGGGCCCGGTGGGTGTCCGGTTGTTCCATGCGGCTCGGAGGATTGCGAGCGCGATCGTGAGGGTTGCGGCGGTGATCAGCAGGGGTGGGATGTTGGTGAACAGCCCGAATGCGGTGCCGCTGTTGTAGCTGAGTTGCAGGTCGATGGGTCCGGGAAGCGTGGTGGGTGCGTCGTCGAGTGTGGCGGTGGCCCAGATCTTGGTGGTGAGGTCGATCGTGATGAGCGCGGCGATCCAGGCGAGCATGGTGCGACGTCGGGTCGGGTTCATCGGCTGATCTTGAGGATGCGTCGGGCGCCGTTGGCGACGACGGCGAAGATCACGGCGCCGGCGATGAGGTCGGGGATGCCGGAGTCGGTGAGTGTGACGCCGATCGCTGCGGCGATGACGAGTCCGTTGACCTTGATGTCGTTGGCAGTGAAGATCCAGCTGGCTTGTAGGTGTGCTTCGCCGGATCGGACGCGATGCAGCACGAGCAGTGTGATGATGTTGCCGGCGAGCGCGAGCACGGACATCACGATCATCGAGGTCGGGTCCGGGAGTTCGTTGTCGGCGAAGAATCGTCGTAGGACCTCGGCGAGACCGAGCGCGGCGAGGCCGATCTGGAGGTATCCGCTCGTGCGTGCGAGTTGTTTCTTGCGTGCGGCAGCGGTCCCGACGGCGGCGAGGCTGAGCGCGTACACGCTGGCGTCGGCGCCCATGTCGAGTGCGTCGGCGATGAGTCCCATGGAGCGGCTGATCAAGCCGACGGTGAGTTCGCCGACGAAGAAGCCGGCGTTGATCACGAACGCAACGATCAGCGCGTTGCGTTCGCGTCGGGTGTCGGGGGCGGGCCCGATCTCGCTGGTGTCGTCGACGAACTCGGCGCCAAGGTTGAGGGTTTGGAGTGCGGTGTCGATGGTGTCGGTGTCGGTCGTGTGGTCGATCAGCACGTCACGTTGGTCGAGGTCGACTTCGATGCGGTTGATCTGGTCGATGTCGGACAGTGCCATGCGCACGAGTTGTTCTTCGGCGGCGCAGTCCATGCCGGCGACGTGGAAACGGCTGACGGTCATCGGCTGCTCACGCGTTGGGGTTGGTGGTGTAGTTCGGACAGAGATCGATGTGTTCGCCGGTGACTGCGAGGAGTCGTTCGGCCGAGCGGACAACGTCGATGACTTCGTCGTGGGTAATGCGGTAGTGGACCTCGCGGCCGACGCGCCGATCGGTCACGAGTCCGCATTCTCTGAGGCACTTGAGGTGACCGGAGATGTTGCCCTGGGAGCCGTTCAGCGCAGTCACGATGTCGCTCACGCGTTGTTCACCGTCGGCGAGTGTGGTGATGATCGCGAGGCGTGTCGGGTCGCCGAACCCGCAGAACAGTTTCGCTGCGGTCGCGATGGGTGCAGCGTGTTGAATCGTGGCGCTCATGCCGGCGGATTGTATCGGCCTGCGCCGATGTATTGGTCCGGGCCGATGCGTCGTGGGTCAGTCGTGCCCGGCTTGGTCGCTGAGAGCGGCGTGGTGTGCGTGGTTGGCGTAGATGTTGGCTTGGGCGACGGAGAGGCCGAACAGGTCGCTGATCTGTCGGAGGTCGCCGCCGGTCGCGAACGCTTCGTCGAGGATGCGGTCTTGGCGGATCTGTTGGGCGGGTGTGCCGAGCAACCGGGTGTGCCAGGAGCTGTCGACCGGGCGTGTGTGGTGGGCGCTGCGGATGTTGATGAACAGGTGCTCGTTGGCGGTGTTCGGCCAGGTGTAGTGCCGGTGGAAGAGGTAGGTGTCGAGGCGTTCGAGGACGGCGTCGGCCAGCACGATGGTCTGGTCGCCGATGTGGAGGCGCCGGTCGTAGATGTCGGTGAGTCCGATGTGGCGCAGGTCCTTGACGCGGATGGCGTGGTAGCAGAGCAGCGCTGCGGTGAGTGCCCGGGCGGTGTTCGGCGAGTCGAGCAGGTTGCGGATGGTGGCGAGACCAACGGGGGCGGGGATCGGGTGGTTGGTGTGGGGTTGGCGGATGTGGGTGGTGGGGTTGGTGAACACGACCTTGCGGCCCTTGAGGGTCCGGAAGATCGAGCGGAGTCCTTGGAGCATGTGGGTGCGCTGCCATCCGCTCGCCGGCAGCGCTGTGTAGATGTCGTCGCGGGTGACCTCGCGCAGCGAGGTGTGCCTGGTGGCCCAGGTTTCGACGGCGGGCATCGCCGATCGGAGCTGTTGACCAATGGTGAGATCGCTGCGCGGCTTGCTGCGAGGCGGGGTGGTGCTGCCGTGGCGCATGACGTCGAACCACACGCCGAGTTCGGCGGCGATGGTTTCGGGCAGGCCGTTGGTCTTGGTGGCGAACCAGCCAACGATCGATGGTGGTCGGTCGTCGTCGAGCATGCCAGCGGCGTCGAGGGCGTCGCTCAGCGCGACGGTCGACACCTTGAGTTTGGCGATCGCGTCGATGTCGCTGCAGCGAATTGGTGCGCCGATCGTTTCTTGCTGGCCGAGCAGGATGTGCACGCCGTGTTGAACGGTGACGATCTTGCGGCGGTCCCAGCCGTGAGCTCGGCCGAACTCGTCGACGTGTTGATCCAACAGCAACGCCAGGTTCGCGTCGCGGGGATCGAGGTGACCGACCCGGCGGGCGACGCTGAGGTCACGTTCGAAACGGAACAGCGGCAATTGCAGGTGAGTGACCGGGAACCGGGCGAGAGTCCCGACCGCAACCGGTGGTGGCGGCGACTTCGGGCGTCGCGCCGAGGCAGCTTTGCCCATATCGGCGAACCACAGCTGTTGTCCGTTCCGGTTCGCGGCGATCAGATCGGGGAGCGGCAACGGCGGCTTCGTCGCCAGGACCCGGGTGCGTTGCTTGGTGCAGAGCCGGCAGGCGCCGTAGATGTTGATGGGGACTTCGCGGCTGCAGCACGAGCAGACTCCGAGCTTGCGCTTTTCTCGCCACCCGTTGCACGCGGTGCATCGCCAGGCTCGATGCTTGGACGCACCCCACGCGAAGCAGTCCGGACAGGTGTCGATCGTGACATGGCCCATCCGGTGGCAGCGACCGCACAGCCCGTTGGTGAAGTAGTCCGTCGTCGATCCGCACTCGAGACAAGGTGGCGGAACGGCGGATCCGCCGGGCCAACACCCGAAGCAGAACTTCACCGTGGTGAACGCGACGGGCCACTCGCCGCATGTGGCGCAGAAGCTCTGCCAGCTCACCCCGGCGGCAGCGTTCGGTTCTTCCCCAACCTCGGCGTGACCGTCGCACCAGCGGCGCGCTTCTTGCGCGGTTTGCGGGCCTCGACCTTGTCCGGCTCGCGGATCAACAACTGGTCCGGGTCGCAATCGAGGACCGAGCAGATCACGTCGAGGTCCTCGAGCCGGATCGTGGTTGGCGTTCCCGCCCACAACGACGACATCTTCCCGGCCGAGATCTCCAAGCCGGCGTCCGCGAGCCGGCGTCGCATCTCGGTCGATTTCCAGATGCCCTGTTCGGCAGCGGTCAGTCTCAGATTCCAACGCATCAGTTCACTCCTGTTCGTTGTCCCGGTTCGGGTCGAGGCGGTCGGCAATCCGCTGGTTCGCTTCGGTCCAGGCGCGTTCGATGTGATCGCCGTGCACATGGATGTAGCGGGTCGTGGTCGACAACCACTCGTGGCCGAGCAGTTCCTGGATTGCTTTGAGGTCGACGCCGCGCTGGTAGAGCGACGACGCGCAGAAGTGGCGCAGCGTGTGCGGCGTCAACCGACCGTCGGACCACGCCGGCAACCAACGACCAACCGCTGCGGCGAGTCCGTCACGCAGCGCCTGGTCACCGATCCGGCTGCACGCACCGGTCAGCTTGTCTCGCCGTTCACTCGGGAACAGCGGAGCGTTCGGGTCCTCATAGGCGTCGTCGAACTGGTGGCGAATGTCGCCCAACCACCAATCCATCAGATCCGCCGCGCCGTTGATCGCCGGCACCAGTCGACTCTTGGGTCCGCGGCCTCGGCTGCCTTTGCCGAACCGGACATGGATCTTGCCGAACTCGCCCAAATCACGTCGCCAGTCACGGATGTCGAGCATGTAGGTCTCCTGGATCCGCAGACCGCACCGGCGCCACAACGACGCCGCCATGTAATCCCGTGTCGCCGGCAAGAACTTGCGCGCCTCGGGCAACCACTCACGCCACGCTGCGAACAACACATCGATCTCCTCAATCGACGGCGGTACCCGCACGTTGCTGTAGTCGGCTTTGGTCGGCCGGTTGAACTCGTCGATGATCTGGATCACCACGTGGCCGGTCAAACGTTCGATGTCACCGGAGTAGCGGGCAACGAGGAACGAGTAGAACCGCGCCAGCGACCACGCCTTGTGCTGCACCGTCAACCGGGCCCGATGCAACTCCTTGCGTTGATGGACCAAGAACCGATCAGCGTCGGCCGGCTGCGCCGTCCACACCGGTCGCCCCAGGAACCGGATGAACTCGAAGATCGCACCTCGGTCCTCCACCACCGTCGAGTCACTCGAACCTGCACCCACCGTCGCAAGCAGATACTGATCGACCAGTTCCTGCTCGAAATCCTCAACCTCACCAGGCGCGACAAGCGCCTTCGGGGCGTCCAAGGAGCGGACCACAGCCAACGCCATAGCGTCTCCTCCTGTTCAGCCGGTCGAGCGAATCACCTCGATACCCGGCAAGCCTTCAGGAATCCCGACCAGTTGTCAAGGTTCAGGCCAAGTCGGTCAACCGGCACGGCGACTGACCCGCATGCCCACGTTGGAACTCCGGACCGTTCGCGATTCCGGGAAGTTCCTACAACGGACCAGAGTATGAGCTCATCGACCCAGGTCAGCTCCCCGGCGTCCACGAAGTGAGGCGACGTGGGTCAACGGTGGACGATCGCCGATGTCCTCGATCGAACCGACCTGCGGGCATTGCTCGACGAGTTCGCAGTTCCGGATCGTGAGGGCCGTCGATGGCACTGTCCGCTGAGCGACCACGACGATCACCATGCGTCGGTCACGATGCACCGGGACCACCGGGGTCACGAACGGTGGCGTTGCTGGTCCGGCGACCGAGACCACCGAGGCGACGCGATCGATCTCGTGCAAGCGGTCCGCCGCTGTGACCGCGCGACCGCCATTGACGAACTCGCCGCCCGCGCCGGCATGTCACCGGATCGCGAACTGCCACCGGTTCCGCAACGTCGCCCGGGCCCGAAGCCGGCCGCGCACCCCGACGATCGAGTGATCGCATACGCCACCGTGTGTGCGCGTCTGCTGTGGTCGCCGCTCGGTGCGGAAGTGCGCGATTGGCTTCACGGTCGTGGACTCGACGACGACGTGCTCCGTGCGAACCGTGTCGGCGCCGATCCGGGGCATGCTCGCCTTCGCCGGGGTAGGGGCATCCCGTACGGCGCGGGACCGGGCGCGACGTTCCCTGCGCTGAACCCGGCCGGCGAGATTCGCTACGTCCAGACCCGAGCCCTGGAGCCCCGACCTGGCTACGGGAAGTACGACAACCCGTCCGCCACGATGGCGCCCAACCCACGACTGTCCGTCGCCTTCCCGCCGAGATTGAACGACAGCGACCAGCTTCTCGTATGCGAGGGCATCCCCGACTCGCTTGTCGCCGCCCAGGCGGGCTTCCGAGCGGTCGGACTCCTCGGTACGAACGCGCTCGACGACTCCGTCGCCGCCCGCATCGCAAACCTCGCAGTCACCAACGATCTCGCCGTCACGGTCATCGTCGACGTCGACGACAGCGGCACCGGCCGCTCACTTGGCGAGCAGCTCGCAGCGCGTCTCGACGTTGATCACGGCGTGTCGGTCGGCGTCATCGAGCCCCCCAGCGGACACGATCTGAACACGTGGGCGCTGAGTGACCCTGACTGGAGTCAGGACCTCCGAGCAGTGTTTTGCCCGCCGGCCGTCGGGAGATCAGCGATGGAGTGACTGGTGCCGCTGCCGCAGCTCGATCAAGACGCTGATCGGAGTATGCGGCCGCGGAGGTTTCCCTACGAGGCTGCTACGAGACCTGGCGAAACGTAGCTCACGGCCTCAACGTACCTGGCGGCCGAGGATCCAGAGCCAATCTCAAGCGGCTGGGGCCTTCGCTTCACAGTCCGTCTGGGCTGCCTAGACCTTGCGGGGTGGTGTTGTCGTTGCGGGGTTCGAAGAGGAGATAGTGGCGCTTGAGGAAGTCGTCCCGGTTGCTGAGCCGTGCAATCGAGTCGACCAACGGCGGCACGAGACCGCCAGCGGTCCCGAGCAGAAGCGCTGGTGTGGTTCCTGTTGCTGTACCGCTTGCGCCAGCAAGCGCGCCGGCCACGAAGCCTAGAAATCCACGCCACCCGGCAGCGAGCGTCTTGCTTCTCTTTGCTTCCGCGAATAGCGCATTGCGCGCTTCGGCAATCTCCTCCTCGATCACCTGGGCGGCGTTGGCTTCTGGTCCGAGTTGTTCACGCAAGGCGCTCGCCCGCTCTAGGCCACGGCTGAGGGTCGAGCGCCAAGCAGCGAAAGCCTCGCTATCCGCTCGGATGCGGACAGCGTCCTGCGTCAACAGCTCGTCGAGCCGGGGAACTTGCACTCGAGCGAGCTCGTTCAGGCGAAGGTGCTCGACGGGGCGAACCTCAGACCCAAGATGAGTCAACTTCGCATACAACCCCGTCGGGCAGAGCAGATCGTGTACGCCGCCGTAGCGGGCGAGATCGGCTGCAGTGGTCGCGATCACATCAACTGCATTCTCGACAACGCTTCGAGGCCGGAGCTCCGCGACTACTTGGATGAAGGTCTCGATGACGGTGATGTCCTCGGCCGTGGCAACCGCATCGTGGATCAGATCGAGCGGCGGATGCTTGTCCCCTCCTCGAACACGCCTCCACACCTCGCGGAGACTTGGCTGTAAGCCGTTGACGAAGGCGTCCTCGAACTCGTTCCAGATCTCGTCTTCGGTGAAGGAACTGTTCGGGCTGTCGAGGGTTGCCAGCAGGTCGTCGCAGAGACCATCCGACCGCAGTTCCGGGGTTCGGGTGAAGAAGGTCTGGACGACGCCGGCGTCGAGCAGCGACTCGATCTCCACCAGTGACGCCACGGCTGCCTCGATTGCAGAGCGGGCGAGGCTCCGGGTCTCTATCGAGGCGTCCACGTAGAACTCGACAGCCATCGCTAGCGGATCCTCGATCACCGCCCCATGGCAGTAGAGCAACGTCCGAAGGATGCCGTTAGGAAAGCGCCCGGTGCCGGCGAACTGTGGGTCCATCGCAGCGACGAGGTTCAGGCCGGTTGCGTTCGATGCCCGTGCATAGAAGCGGTTGCTCCCGCCAGTGGTAAACGTGCTCGTCCTGGCGTTGATCAGTGGCCAGAGCTCGTGCGGCGGAGGTGCCGTGGTCGGTGCGAACGACGCGCTCGAGATCCGGTCAGCGAGTGCACTCATCTCGTCGAGATGGAGCTGCTGGACCGCAAGGACGAGTTCCGGCCCTGGCGCGCATGAAAGGTGACGTGCCGCTGCCTGGAGCGCGACGGATCCCATGTCTCCAAGCATGCTGGAGAGTCGCCACGGCTCCAAGCGCTCGGGGCCTCAGAGGGTGATAGACCGATCTCGCCGCTCGTTCGTATCTCGAACAAGCGATCAAGCGACGTCGAGGGCGTGGTCGATGTAGGGGGCGAGGGCCTGCCTTGCTCGGGATCCGTTGCGCCGGGTCGGAGTCGTGGGAGGGAGTCCGAGAGCCGGTCGGAGGACTGCGTCACGAAGGTTGTCCCACTGGGTGCCGCTCACCGTTCCCTGATCGACGGCGGTGGTCACTTCGGCTCGGAGCTGACGGAGTGCCGATCGCAGGGCGACGAGGTCGTCGAGTTCGCCGTGGTTGTTCGTCGTGTAGCGGTCATCGATGTAGTCGCTGGACAGCGTCTGGGTGCGTTCCTGCCGCCGACCACGCGTAGCGCGATGACGCTCGGCACGTCGACCAGCCCGGCGGACGAGGGTGTCGGCGATGCTCGGTTTGCCAGCCAATGCGCGGACGGTGCCGGGTTCGCAGACGACGGCGGCGAGGTCGGTCATGGCGTCGTCGAAGTCGGCTGAGTTGAGCCGTCGGTAGTTCATGCGGAGCCGGCGACCGAGACCCATGACGACGATCGTTCGAGGGTCGACGCCGTAGGCATCGGTTCGTTGCTCGACGAGCTCGGTGATGATGCCGTTCGAGTCGGGGTGGTTGAAGGTGCGCATCGCGTCGAGCAGTTCGCCGATCGTTCTGTAGCGGCCGAGGGTCGGTTGGTGCTGCCATCGGGGTGGGATGCGCCGGTCGGCGATGGTCTGCTCCAGTTGGTGGAGTTGGCGGTTGAGGGTGTGCACGGCGGCCTCCTGTCGAGTTGGTTCGAGGAGGCGAGCGTCTGAAATCGAGTTCCCGGGAATGTTCCCGATTCGGTTCCTGAGCTGGGGTTTTGATCCCGGATCAGTTCCCGATTGCGGATTGAGTTCCCGATCTGGTTCCCGACCGCTTCCCGACGGGTGGAGCTGGCTGGTCGATGGGACGCGAACGCACCGAACCGCCTGGCGCCGGGCTCGAGGTCGCTCTGATCGGTGCCGGTTTGGCTGTCGTCGTGGCGGGGGTGGTGACGGCGGGCGGCGCTGCGCTGTCCGGCGCTGAGGTGTCGGGCGGCTTGGGGGAGTGGTTGGCGGTCGCTGGTCGGCTCATCAGCGGCGACGCTCCCGCTGAGGCGTGGGGCGATCGGGCGACCGGTATCGGTTCGCCGGGGTGGTACTGGGTCTGTACGAGCGTGGTGGCCGCAATGGCGGTTGCGCTGCTCGGTGGCCTCGTCGTCGTGTGGCGTCGGGTGGGCCAGCCGACGCGAGAGAGGTTCGGTCAGGAGCTCGACGCGCACATTGCGACGCGCCGCGACGTGATGCCGCTGCGGACCGATGACTTCGTACCGCCGGCGGGTCGGATGCTGCTCGGTCTCCATGCGGACTCGGGGCAGGTCCTGGCGACAGAGGATCGGGAGCGACAACCGCTGCCCCGCCGTCATGCCCGCCGGCAGGGCTCACGTGGGTCGGTTGCGTTGATCGGCCCGACTGGTTCAGGCAAGACGCAACTCGCCACGGCGGCCGCCGCGACGTGGGACGGCCCAGCCGTGATCGTGTCGGTCAAGCGCGACCTGTACGACGTCACGGTTGCGGCACGGGCCGGCAAGGGGCAGGTTGCCGTGTTCGACCCGGCAGCATCGACCGGGCTGCCGTCGGCGCGCTGGTCGCCGCTGCGGCGGGTCGCGTCTGCAAAGGAGGCGTTGATCACGGGTCGAGCCTTGGCGCAGGCAATCCCGAAGTCGGGGGTCACCTCCGCCGACTACTGGGCAAAGCACGGCGAGGCGCTGCTCGGATCGTTCATGTGCGTGGCAGGTCTGTCGCAGCTCGTGACGCTCCCCGACGCCGACGCCCCGAAGCCGGTGAACATGCAGCAGATCGCGACGTGGGTGTCGACGGTCGCGATGGCGACCGAGCCGACGATCAACGCACTGCTCGACCAGGGGCTCGACGAGTCGCAGCCACCTCGCGTGCAGCTGATGGCTCGCCATGCCGCAACGGCGTTCATCGGGCTGGCGAACGAGGACGACCGGATCCGCTCGTCGATCTACGCCACGGCGCGTCTCGCCGTCGATCCGTGGCTCGAACCGTCGGTCGCACACACCGCGACCGACGACGCGAGGGTCTTCTACGACGTCGAGACCAAGCACGCCGAGCGGCCCCGATTCGTCGATCTCGAGTGGCTGATGTCGGGCGGTGCAGGCAAGTCGAACACCCTGTACCTCGCGGCGCCGCAGACCGAGTTCGAGCGGCTGTCGCCCGTGCTTGGTGGACTGCTTGCGGAGTTGAAGGACTCGGTCCACGCGTGGGACATCGCGGGCCGGAAGCTGTCGAAGCCGGTGCTGTTTCTCATCGATGAGACCGGCCAACTCGAACTGGGCTGGCTGCCGTCGGAGGTGTCGACGATCGCCGCGCTCGGCGCGCACTACGTGACGTGCTGGCAGTCGCTGTCGCAGATCCAGCACCGCTACGGCACGCTCGCCGACACCGTGCTCGGCGGACACCGATCGAAGGTGTTCTTCGCCGGCATCGACGACGCGGCGACGCTGCGCTACCTCCACACGGTGACGGGGACCGAACACGTCGCTCGCCGGTCGTGGTCGGCCGACGTGTACGGCGGTGTCGGTCGGGGTCGGCGCTCGATCTCGGAGTCGTCACAACGCGAAGACCTGATCCCGAACCACCTCCTGCGGACGATGGTGCCGGGCGAGGCGCTGCTGCTCCACGGGACGCTCCCGCCGATCCACCTGCGAGCGATCCGCTGGTGGAAAGAGAAGCGGCTCGCTTCGCTGTTCCCACCCGCCGACGACCGGCCGACCGTCGCAACGTGCCCGTCGACCGGGCAACCCGCAACGGACGCGGGCCCGGTACTCGACCCATCGACGATGCGGTTCTCCCGCGAGCAACTGCCGAAGGCGAGCCGCAACGGTCGGCCCGTTTCCAGGACGCGCGAGACGCGCCGGGAGCGAAGCGACGGCTCCGGCAGCGAACAGCTCGCGCTCTCGCTTGACACCGCGCGGGCGGCGACAGCGGTCGACGATCCACCGGCAGCCCAGGACGAACCTCATGCCAAGGAGACGGTCGAGGCGAGCACGGTCGCGTCGCCCCTCCGTTCTGTGAACCGAGTCGCCGGGCGGTGCGAGAAGTGCGGTGTTCGGGTCGAGCCGGGAACCGGCGTGCAGCAGAGGCTGGGATCACGAACCGTCGTTTGTTGCCACCCCCGATGCGACCGGGACGGCGACTGATGGCCCGGATCACCTCGGCGATCGAGTTTCCCGACGGCGACCCCGCCCCGATGCTCACCCACCTCGACCGATGGGCGACATCCACGCTGACCGACGCCGGATCGTGGGGGTCGATCGTCGAACGATGCTCGATGTGGGCCGACTACTCGCCACGTAACCAAGTCCTCCTTGCCTCGTACGGGATCGCGTCCCCGGTCGCGGGTGCGGCAACGTGGGAACAGGTGCCGTCGAGCGAGGCGGGACGGCCCTGTGCCGTTCGAGCCGGGGAGCACGGGCTTCCCGTTCGAGTTCCCGTTCCGACGACCGTGACCGCGCAGTCGTCCCGATCCCGATCGGGACAGCGAGCCCGAGTTCCCGGATCCATGAAATGGGAACGGGTCTTCGCCGCCGAGCAACTCGCCCGACGTCCGGCCCTCGGAGCGCTCGCCTGGTCACCGGTCCCCGAACAGCTCACCGGTCCCGGCGGAGAACGCGAGGTGGCGGAGACGGTCCGCCTGTCCGTTGGCCGACTGACAGGCCACACGCCTCGACGAGCTGGCGACCCGTGGGAACGACTCGTCGAGGTCGCCGGCGACGTCCCACTCGGTCGACGCCGCCCCGAACTGCGACCGGCGCTGTGCCGGCAGGCCGCATGGCTGGCTCTCGATCGGCTGGGTCACGCCCCGGGACCGCTCCCCGGTTTCGACCCGACCCGGGTTCGCGGGCGCCTTCGCTGGGAGCTCCTCGCCGACACCCGGCGAGCGACCGACCAGATCATTGGCGCGTTCTCCGACGTCCTCGACCACGACCTCCTCGCGTCGTCGCTCCCACGGATGGACATCGCCGAGGACCGCACCGTCGCCAAGGGACGCCAGAACTACCTCGCCCCAGCGGATGTTGCTTCACTGCCGAAGGGAGTCTGGGTCGAGGTCGGGCCGTACACCCTGCACGAGTGGGCGGCGCGAGGCGTGCCCGGCGCTGACGGCCGAGCTGGCTTCTTCCGCGTGTCCGACACCGGCTACCTCGCCACGTACGAGACCGGCGAAGGCGCTCGCTGGCGAGTCGAGTCCACCCGCACCGGCCGTCGCGGACTCCTCGACGAGGGAACCGCCGACGACCTCGAGTCGGCACAGCGAGCCGTCTGCCAGATCGTTGCCGACCGCTACCCGACGCTCGCAGCACTCGTCCCCACCGAAGCGAACGAACCGCCGGTCCGGGTGTTCGCACCCGCTCGGGACGGCTGGCAACCGCTCGCCGACGCACGCGACGGACGCGCCCAGACCCGCCAGCTCACCGACCGCATCCAACTCGTCGTCGCCCCCGGCCCCGGAGGCAGATGGGAGAGCCTCGTGATCACCGACAGCCAGATCCGCCAACTCCCACTTGTCGCCGACGAGGAGTCGGCCAAGGCCGCAGTCGAGACCGCCGGCCGGCGCGCGGCACTCGGCCACGCCGTGGAGACGCCACAGCTCGCCGACCAGTTGATCGCCGACGCGGCGCTCAACGGGTCGTTCACTCGCGAGTTGCTCGCCGATGTGGTCGGACATCGACTCGCCGATGCCGACGCCTCGGACTTCATTGCTCCGGACATCGGCGCAGCGCGGCTGGCCGAACTGCTCGCGGACACCGGCGCGGTGACACCACCCACGATCGTCGACGTGTTGGTCGCCGACGGCGCGACCGTCGACGAGATCGCGAGCGTCGTCCCCCGGATCGGTCTCCCGATCCCAGACGCAGTGCGGACCCTCGCCGACCGTTTCGAGATGCCACGGGTCGAGATCGGGTCGATGCTCGGCGCAACGGTCGACGAGCTGCAATCCGCCGGATGTTCTCCCGCGGAGCTGCTAGCCGCTCACCCTCGGGAAGTGCTGAGATCGCTCGATGCTCGACCGCACACCTGGGAGACAGCCGCCACCACCATGATCGAATCGGGCACACCGACGGCGACCGTGATCCGCCACCTCGCGGCTCACGCCCCGACACCGGAGACCTTCGCGTCCGGGGTGGCGATGATCTGCGACCGGCCGGAGGTGGCATTCGCTCACAGCGCGCGCCACGCTCATCCCGACGACCTCGCCGCGCTCGGCTCGATCTACGAACTCAAACCGGCGACGACCGCCCAACTCCTCGCCGATGCCGGTACACACCCGGCTACCGCGTACGAAGCTCTCGTCGTCGCCTGCGACGGTGATGTCGAGGCCGCTGACGCCCTATCGATTCGTCACCTCAATCTGGACCCGTCGACCCTCGACGCGGGCGACGTCGTCGTCGATCTGACGACGACTCGAGGTCTCCGAGAAGCGTTGCCAACGCCAGTTGCAGCATCCGAACTCGACCTGGCTGAGCAACTCGCCGCGCTCGTTGACCGGACGCCACTGGTCCCGCTCAGCCCAGCGGGAGGCAGCGAACCATGAACCGTCCGAGCAACCGACGAGCGCCGACATCCGAGACCTGGCTCGAGGTCGTCGCCGCCGTTGACTACCTCAGCCGCGGACACCGCCCCGGCTTCACGGTCTGGGACGCCGTGGAAGAGGCCTTGCGCTGGTACACCGCCCACCTCGTCGCCGGTGATGACGACGCATTGGCTGCCATGGCAACTGCGGAATTGCCCTGGGACGACCCCGACCCACTGAGAACCGCGCTCGAACGCCTCGTCGCTCATCAACCGCCGGCCGACGACGGTTGATGAGCGACGAG
>CAXAWD010000010.1:0-19279 GCA_963972325.1 uncultured Acidimicrobiaceae bacterium | reverse complement strand
TCGGCAAGCGTGAACGCCGGCGCACGCTTGCCGACGGCGGGGGTCGAAGATGGTTCAGCAGCCATGCCGAGCAGGATAGGTCGACACGACGCCGCGGGCCGATGCCCGGCGGTTCAGGCGCCGGTGAGTTCGCGCCAGCGGGCCGGGTAGGCCGCGGCCACCTGGTCGGGCGTCATCCGCAGCGTCGACTCGGGCACCAGATCGGCGATCTTGCGACCCTCGGCGTAGTGGTGGTTGACGTTGCCGACACCCTCGAACAGCTGCGGACGGCGGGCGATCAGGTCGGCGGGCGGATCGGGGTCGAAGAACCCCCAGATCGTGAACGCGATCGTGAGATCGTGCACGACCGGAGCTCGCGAGAACAGCGACGCCCGGCGGAGCGCGATGCCGAGACAGCCGCGGATCGCATCGTCACGTCGCTCCTGCCCCTGGAGGTGCAGACGCGGCGCGAGACGCTCGGCGATGGCGAGCGCAAATCCCTGGTCGGGGCCCTGCGCACCCATCATCGGCCCGACGGGCTGGAGCCCTTCGACGGCACCCGGGCGGTCGGGCAACCACGCTTCGGGGACGACGTCGGGCGAGGTGTAGTACCGCGTCATCCGGGGTCCGACTGGGGCTGATTTCGGAGCGGCCATAGCACGCCCCATCGTAGGCGGTCGCGGGCTCAGTCACCGCTTGTGGCGTCGGGCGCGTGGAGCAGGCCGTACACGACACTCTCCTCCAAGGCCCGCCACGACGCCTCGATGATGTTGGCGCTGACGCCGATCGTGGTCCAGTCCCGGACACCGTCGGTCGCCGAGAGCAGCACCCGCGTCACGGCACCGGTGGCGCCGCCACCCTCCAGGATGCGCACCTTGTAGTCGGTGAGTTGGATGCTCGCGAGCTGCGGGTAGGCCTTGCCGACGGCGCGACGCAGCGCTGTGTCGATCGCGTTGACCGGGCCGTTGCCCTCCGCCGTGAAGACGTACCGCTCGTCGCCGACCCACACCTTGACCGTCGCCTCGGTGTTGAACTCGCTGCCGAACTCGTCGGTGATCACCCGCATCGACTCGACCTGGAAGAAGTCGTGCTCCCATCCCGCCGAACGACGCATCAGCAGTTCGAGCGAGGCATCGGCGGCTTCGAAGTGGTACCCCTCGTGTTCGAGTCGCTTCAGGTCGTCGATCACCTGCATGACGGCCGGCCCGTCCATGTCGATGCCGAGGTCGTCGGCCTTCATCTGGATCGTGGCCTTGCCCGCCATCTCGGAGACGACGAACCGGGTGCCGTTGCCGACCGCCTCGGGGCTGACGTGCTCGTACGCGTCCTTGGCACGGGCGATCGCGCTCACATGGAGGCCGGCCTTGTGGGCGAACGCCGACGAACCGACGTACGGCGCCTGCGGGTCGACCGCACGGTTCAGCGTCTCGGCGATCCGGTGCGACACCACGGTCAGCCGCTCCATGCGCCCCTCGGGCAGGCAGACGTAGTGCTGCTTGAGCTGGAGGTTCGGGATGATCGACGTCAGGTTCGCGTTGCCGGTTCGTTCGCCCAGGCCGTTGAGCGTGCCCTGCACGTGCCGGGCGCCGCCGCGGACGGCCGCCATCGAGTTCGCCACCGCACAGCCGGTGTCGTCGTGGCAGTGGATGCCGATCGTGACGTCGTTGCCGACGTGCGCGTACACCGCGGCGACGATCTCTTCGATCTCGTGCGGCAGCGAGCCGCCGTTGGTGTCGCACAGCACCACATGGGTGGCGCCCTTGACGACGGCGGCCTCGAGGGCGCGGAACGAGAACTCGGGATTGTCCTGGTAGCCGTCGAAGAAGTGCTCCATGTCGACGAGTACCTGCCGGCCGTGACCGCGCAGGAACTCCACGGAGTCGGCGATCATCGCGGCACCCTCGTCGAGCGTGGTCTTGAGCGCCTCGGTGACGTGATAGTCGCTGCTCTTCGCCACGATGCAGACCGCCGACGTGTTCGCGTCGAGCAGGTGCTGCAGCGTCTGGTCCTCGTCGACCTTGCCGCGCGGACGCCGTGTGGAACCGAACGCGACGAACGTCGACGTGGTCAGGTCGAGCTCGGTCGCGGCGCGGGCGAAGAACTCGATGTCCTTCGGGTTGGCTCCGGGCCAGCCGCCCTCGATGAACTGGACACCGAGATGGTCGAGTTGCTCGGCGATGCGGAGCTTGTCGTCGACGGAGGCCGACACGCCCTCGACCTGGAGGCCGTCGCGCAACGTCGTGTCGAAGATCTCGACCCGCTCGGAGTGTCGGGGGTTCGGTTGGCTGGTCATCGGATGAATCCTCACTGGAGCAACAAAAAAGCCGCCCGGTGGGCGGCTTGACGAGCACGTGGGTGGTCCACGTGCTCTACGAAATGATGATGATGGTGATCTGCTGGGGGGCCGGAACGCTGCTCATCGCCTCCCATTCAACCCCCCACGGACCCGATCGTCAAACAACGCGCCGGCTTGCGGGCCGCCGACACGGTCCACATCTGGGGACAAAGCTGTGTACGGGGTGTGTACGGGAGGTGGACGACCGAAGGAATCCTGGGGATTGACGGAAAGTTCAGGGGATAACCCTGGGGATTCAGAAATACCCCTTGACCTGGGGTTTCTCGTTCGCGAGAGTATGCCTCGTACCGGGAAGCGCACGCCAACCGGGGCCGGGCAACCGGGTCGCACGACGAACACCTCCGGGTGGGCGCCGTGAGATCACGAGTCTGGTCCACGAGGCGGAAGCGAGTCCGGACGGAGCGAGAAATCACTCGCTCTGGGCACCGAGTCGCCGGGCAACCGGGGGCCACGGGCACAGGGTTACCGGGCCGAGGCCGCGGGAGCACCCCAACTGCTCCCGATGTCGAGGTTCGGCGGCGTCACAACCGATGGCACGGTTTACCGGGTCAGCGTGAACGACGTCGAGAGGCGACGGAGCCGGCTTGCCGGCAGACCGGGCCTCGACTCCGGCAACGGAGTCCGGTTCGCCGGGCGCCGAGGTCGGAGCGGCACAGCCGCCGGGGCACCGGGGGCAACGCCAGAACGCGACGAGGTCGGGCAGCCGATCGACCGGGCGTTCAGCTGCGAGACGACGGCCGGTTCGCCGGCCCGAGGCCCGCAGTGGCCGCGAACATCGGGCGACCGATGGACGGTGTCGAACGGCAGCGGGTCCGGGCAACCGGGCCGACGGCCGAAAACGGGCATCGCCCGCCGAACCTCTGGTCCGACGGGCGATGTGATGATCGAGCGAAAGGCTAACGCCCGCAGATCGATCGGTGGTGGATCGCTCCACCCTTTGGGTAGCCCCGGGGGCTGCGCCGGCTTCGGCTGGCTGCGGCACCCGGGGCCGCTCTCTTTTTCGGCCGGCTTCGGTTTGCCGCGTCAGCGCCGGTCGTCAGCTCCGATCATCGATGTGGAGCGCAGCGACCTCCGCCGGGTCCTCGGCCCGATCCTCGTCGCCGGCGTCGCCGAGCATCTGCTGGACGTCATCTCGTCGGTCGTCATCGCCATCGGGCGGCAGCAGATCGCCGGGCCGGTCGTCGGTTCCGGGCACCTCCTCGTCACGGGTGCGCGCCTCGCGCATCGCAACGTCGTCGGATGCCACCTGGTTCGGGTCGTTGACGCCCTGCATCTGGTCGGGCGGGAAACCGGCGAGACCCGGCAGGCCGTCGTCGCCCACCTGCTCACCGAGCACATCGCCGTCGAGTTGTGGTGCGTGGTTGTCAGACATGGGGTGAGCGTTCCCGCGCCGATTCCCGGCCAAACGTGGCCGGGCTACGGTGGCGGTCGTGACCGAGCCACGACGCGAACTCTCCCCCGGCATGCACGAACAACTCGAGCTGGGCTACGTGTTCGGCGGGCTGTCGACGTTCGGCCAGCGCCCGTTCCTGACCGACCCGGAACACCTCGACGAATGGCAACCCGACGTCGCGGTCGTCGGCGCGCCGTTCGACATCGCCACCACCAACCGCCCCGGTGCCCGGTTCGGTCCGCGGGCGATCCGCAGCGCCGCGTACGAGTCCGGCACCTACCACATGGACCTCGACATCGAGATCTTCGACCACCTCGAAGTCGTCGACTACGGCGACGCCTACTGCCCGCACGGCCAGACCGAACCGAGCCACGCCAACATCCGCGAGCGGGTCCATCAGATCGCGTCCCGGGGCATCGTGCCGATCGTCCTCGGCGGCGACCACTCGATCACGTGGCCGGCCGCGACCGCCGTCGCCGATGTACACGGGTACGGCAACGTGGGCGTGGTGCACTTCGACGCCCACGCCGACACCGCCGACATCATCGACGGCAACCTGGCGAGCCACGGCACACCGATCCGACGGCTGATCGAGTCGGGAGCGGTGCCCGGCGACCGTTTCGTCCAGGTCGGTCTGCGCGGCTACTGGCCGCCCGCCGAGACGTTCGCCTGGATGAAGGACCAGGGCATGGTCTGGCACACCATGCAGGAGATCTGGGACCGCGGCTTCAAGACGGTGATGGCCGACGCGATCGCCGAGGCGCTCGGCCAGGCCGACAAGCTCTACATCTCGCTCGACGTCGACAGTCTCGACCCGGCGTTCGCTCCGGGCACCGGCACCCCTGAGCCCGGCGGACTCGCCACCGTCGATCTACTCCGGATGGTCCGCCAACTGGCGCTCGACCACGAGGTCGTGGGCATGGACGTCGTCGAGGTCGCGCCGGCCTACGACGTCAGCGACCTCACCGTCAACGCCGCGCACCGAATGGTTTTCGAGGCGCTCGGCGGCATGGCCGAACGGCGGCGCCGGAGAGCCGAACCCTCCCCCACCTAGAAAATCCGAGAAAGTTCGCTGCGGCTGTCGAAAACACCGAATGTGGTCCGTCTCCCCTCCGTACCACCCATGACACACA
This sequence comes from uncultured Acidimicrobiaceae bacterium, assembly GCA_963972325.1. Taxonomy (GTDB): domain Bacteria; phylum Actinomycetota; class Acidimicrobiia; order Acidimicrobiales; family Ilumatobacteraceae; genus Ilumatobacter. Next base: position 14,418 of record CAXAWD010000010.1, on the reverse strand, counting down.
GGAGGAACCGATGAAGTACATGCTGTTGATCTACAGCGAGCCGGGCGCCGAGGGCACCGGGACCGAGGCCGAGCAAGAGGCGGCGATGGGCGAGTGGTTCGCCTTCACCCAGCGCATCGTCGACAGCGGTGAGCTGGTGGCCGGCGACCCGCTCCAGGGCACCGAGACCGCCACGACCGTCACGGTCCGCAACGGCGAGACCGTCGTCACCGACGGTCCGTTCACCGAGACGAAGGAGATCCTTGGCGGCTACTACATCGTCGACGTCGACTCGCGCGAGCGGGCCGAGGAGCTGGGAGCCCAGCTGCCGTCTGCCAAGTACGGCCGTACCGAGGTCCGACCGCTGATGGTGATCCCGGGAGCAGGCGGCTGACCTCGCCCGACGCCGATCGGCGACGTTTCGAGGATGTGGTCCGAGAGCACTCGGGCCGCATCCTCGCGTCGCTGATCGGCCAGTACCGCGACTTCCAGCTCGCCGAGGAGGCGCTGCAGGACGCGTGGCTCGTGGCGGCCGAGAAGTGGCCGGTCGACGGCTGGCCCGACAACCCCCAGGGCTGGGTCTTCACCGTCGCGTCTCGCAAGGCACTCGACACGATCCGTCGCGACCGGGCCCGACGCGACCGCCAGCAGGCCGCCCACGACGAGACCGAGCGGCGTGAACTCGACGAGCTCGACCGACGGGTCGAACGCTGGCACAGCGGCGTCGACGACGACCGGCTGCGCCTCATCTTCACCTGCTGCCACCCGGACCTCGATCTCGAATCACGGATCGCCCTCACGCTGCGGAGCGTCACCTGGTTGAACACCGACGAGATCGCCCGGTCGTTCGGCGTTCCGACGGCGACGATGGCGCAGCGCATCGTCCGGGCCAAGGCGAAGATCAAACGGGCCGGGATTCCCTACCGCGTACCCGACGGTCATGAGTTGCCCGACCGGCTCGCCGGCGTGCTCCGGGTGGTCTACCTCGTCTTCAACGAGGCGTACCTGTCGCGTCGGCCCGACGAGCCGGTGCGCGTCGACCTGGCCGAGGAGGCCATCCGACTCGGCCGCGCCCTCGCCGAGCTGATGCCCGACGAACCAGAGGTCGGCGGCCTCCTCGCGCTGATGCTCGCCCAACACGCCCGAGCGGGTGCGCGCTTCGACGAGCGGGGCGATCTCGTGCTCCTGGAGCATCAGGATCGCGGTCGCTGGGACCGGGCGGCGATCGACGACGCCGCCCGGATCCTCGAAGCCGCGATGCGGCGCCGATCGGTGGGGCCCTATCAGTTGCAGGCTGCGATCGCCGTGCTCCACAGCGAAGCGCTGTCGCTCGCCGACACCGACTGGCCGCAGATCGCCGCGCTCTACGGCCTGCTCGCGGAGATCGACCCCAGCCCGGTCGTCGCGCTCAACCGGGCCGTCGCCGTCGGGTTCGCCTCCGGTCCGGCGGAGGGACTCGCGGCCATCGACGAACTCGAGCTGGACAGGGCATCGCTCCCCCAGCCCCACCTGTTCGCAGCCGCTCGCGCCGAGTTCCTGGCTCGGCTCGGCGAGTACGAACGTGCCGTCGCCGAGTTCGAACGGGCCCTGGCGCTGGTGGCGTCCGATACCGAACGGCGCCACCTCGAACGCCGCGTCCGGACGGTGAGATCCGGGGACCGGTGACACACCCCGCCCGGCGTCGATGGCGGCTGGACGACTCGGATCGTCAACATCGCGTGAACAACGGATGGTGGTTCGGTGACCTCGGTCGAGCCGACGGCGGAGTTGCACTACGGTGCGTGATGCTGACGGTGGTGGCCGTGCGCCACGAGGTTGGGAACGTGCCGTCAGCGACATCCAGCGGGGGTTCGACAAGGAGTGTTCAGCATGAGGCAGCGATATCGGAATTGGGTGGGCGCGGCGTCCATCCTCGGATTGATCGGGGCGATCCCGATCGGCACGGCGTCGGCGGTGAGTTCACCGGACGACCCGGTGTTCATCAGCGAACTGCACTACGACAACACCGGCGGTGACGAGGGAGAAGCGGTCGAGATCTTCGGCCCGACCTGCACCGACCTCACCGGGTGGTCGATCGAGCTCTACAACGGCAGTCCCACACAGCTCGTCTCGTACGACACCATCGGCCTCGGTGGCGTGATCCCCGACGGCGGCAACGGCTTCGGTACCGTCTCCGTCGCTGCAGTCGACATCCAGAACGGCGGTCCCGACGGCCTGGCACTCGTCGACGGCACCGGCACCGTCCGACAGTTCCTCAGCTACGAGGGTGCCTTCACGCCGACCGACGGCCCCGCCGCCGGCATGGCCTCGACCGACATCGGCGTCGCCGAGGCGTCCGACAGCCCGGTCGGCAACTCACTGCAGCTCCAGGGCACCGGCGACACGTACGGCGACTTCACCTGGACCAGCGGTGCCGACAACTTCGGTGGGTTCGGTCTGATGACCCCCGATGGCGCCGGTGGCGACCCCGCGGCATGCGCGGTCTCCCCGATCCGTATCAACGAGTTGCATTACGACAACGTCAGCGACGACGTCAACGAAGCGGTCGAGGTGCTCGCTCCGGCCGGCACCGACCTCACCGGTTGGACGATCGCGCTCTACAACGGCAGCGCCTCGCAGCGCAACGTGTACGCCACGCTGACGCTCTCCGGCGTCGTCACCGACCAGGGTGACGGCAACGGGGTCGTCGTGGTCGACGGCCCCGGCAACGGCATCCAGAACGGTGGACCCGACGGGCTCGCGCTCGTCGACCCCGACGGCGTCGTCGTCGAGTTCCTCAGCTACGAGGGCTCGTTCGAGGCCGCCAGCGGCCCGGCCGCCGGCATGACCTCGACCGACATCCTGGCGCAGGAAACCGGTTCGACGCTGGGCGATCAGTCGCTCCAACGCGATGACACGGGCGCCTGGGCCGGCCCACTCTGCAACTCGTTCGGCGAACTGAACGATCCCGACGCCGAGACGACCTGCCCGCTACCGCCCGCCGAGGTCAAGATCCACGAGATCCAGGGCACCGGCGGTGACTCCCCGCTGCTCGGCCAACGCGTGATCGTCGAAGGCGTCGTCGTCGGCGACGAAGAGGGCCCGGCGCCAGCGCTTCGCGGCTTCTTCGTGCAGGAGGAAGACACCGACGTCGATGCCGACCCGAACACGTCCGAGGGCATCTTCGTGTTCAACTTCGACAACGACGACGTGAACGTCGGCGACGTCGTGCGAGTCGAGGGCACCGTCCAAGAGCAGTTCGACAACACCCAACTCGGCTCGTTCGTCGAGGTCGAGGTGCTCGACGTCGAACCTCGGGTCGCAACTCCGGCGACGCTCGAGTTCCCGCTCCCCGTTGCCGGTGACCTCGAGGCGTACGAGGGCATGGCGGTGACCATGCCGCAGACGCTCGTGATCTCCGAGTACTTCAACTACGACCGCTTCGGCGAGATCGTGGTGGCGTTGCCCGCCGACGGCGAGGGCCGCCCCTACAACCCGACGGCCCTGTTCGACCCCGACAGCCAGGAAGCGGCCGACCGGCTCGACCTCAACCTGCGCAGCCGGATCACCGTCGACGACGGCAACAGCAGCCAGAACCCCGACGCACCGATCCATCCGATCAACCGCGAACCGTTCACGCAGGAGAACAGCTTCCGCGGCGGTGACCAGGTCGCCGGTCTCACCGGTCCGATCTACTACGCGTTCAGCCAGTATCGGATCGTCCCGGTCGCCGACGGCGGCTACGACAGCGACGGGCAGACCGCGCAGCCAAAGGCCCCCGCGGAGGTCGGTGGCAGCCTCCGGGTCGCCACGTTGAACGCCCTCAACTACTTCGTCAGCCTCGACACCGCCGACACCTGCGGTCCGACAGAGGACCAGGACTGCCGTGGCGCCGACGACGCCGAAGAGTTCGAACGGCAGCGGGTCAAACTGCTCAACGCGCTGGAGGGCCTCGACGCCGACGTGATCGGCCTCGTCGAGGTCGAGAACACCCCGGGTGTCGAACCGCTGGCCGACATCGCCGCCGGCCTCAACGACCGCCTCGGCGCCGGCACGTACGACTACATCGACGCCGGTGACAACTCCGTGGTCGGCACCGACGCGATCAAGGTCGGCATCATCTATCGGCCCGCCGCGGTCACTCCGACCGGTGCAGTCGCGGTGCTCGACACACCCGAGTTCCTCAACCCGAACGGGTACGTGAACGACGATGGTTCGTCCGACGACAAGAACCGGGCGTCGGTCGCAGCGTCGTTCATCGACAACGCGAGCGGTGAGGTGTTCTCCGTGGCGGTCAACCACCTGAAGTCGAAGGGCTCCGAATGTGGTGCACCCGACGATCACCCGCTCGCGGGTAACTGCAACGACACCCGCACGAAGGCGGCGCAGGAACTCGCTTCGTGGATCGCCGGCGATCCGACCGGCGTCGACGACGACGACTGGCTCATCCTCGGAGACCTCAACTCGTACGACAAGGAAGACCCGATCGACGCACTCCGCGCCGACGGCTTCACCGACCTGATCGGGCAGTACGGAGGCGAACTGGCGTACAGCTACGTGTTCGACGGCCAGTTCGGCTACCTCGACTACGTCATGTCGAGCTCGTCGATGACGTCGCAGGTCACCGGCGCGACCGAGTGGCACATCAACGCCGACGAGCCCGACGTGTTCGACTACGACACCGGGTTCAAGTCCGACTACCAGGACGACTTGTTCGATCCGACGTCGCCGTACCGTGCATCCGACCACGACGCTGCCGTCGTCGGGCTCTCGCTCGAGAGCTTCGACGCCGACGTGATCACGCTGCCGAGCATCCTGTGGGCCCCCAACCACAAGCTCCGGACCGTGCTGGTGTTCGCGACCGACTACCGGAACCTGATTACGAGCTCGATCGTCGACGTCACGTCGTCGGAGGCCGACTCGGGGCTCAGCGGCGGCGACCGTCCGAACGACATCCAGATCGTGAACGACTACCTGGTCAAGCTGCGCGCCGAGCGCTTCAGCCCGGAGGGCCGCACGTACACGCTCACCGTGATGCTCGAGCAGCCGGGTCAGGTCCGGTACGAGACCTCGACGGTGTTCGTGCCCCACTCCCGCCGCTGGTGGTGGTGATACTCATCAGGCGTCGCTGACGCTGCGGAACGGGCACGGCGGCTTCGGTCGCCGTGCCCGTTCCGCGTCCGGATCCGGTTCGGATTCCGTGCGACCGCCCCGCCCGGCGTACCGTCTGTCGCCATGACCGGCCGCCCGTTCTGGATCGACACCGACACGGCATCGGACGACGCCGTGGCACTCGTCATGGCGCTGCGGCACCCCGACATCGACGTGCTCGGCATCGGTGTCGTCGCCGGCAACGTGCCGCTCGAGATGGCCGTCCAGAACGCGCTGTACACACGCGAGCTGTGCGAGCGCCCGGACGTCCCCGTCTACGCCGGGGAGGCCGCTCCGCTGGCGATACGACTGGAGACGGCACAGAACGTGCACGGCGGCGACGGCATGGGCGACATCGGCCTCCCCCTCCGCGACCGAGATGCCGACCACGGCGACGCAGTCGACGAACTGCTCCGTGCGTCACACGAGCACGCCGGCGAACTCACGCTGGTCACCCTCGGCCCGCTGACCAACATCGCCACGGCGCTCCGGCGCGACCCGAAGCTGCCCGAACGCCTCGCCCGCACCGTCGCGATGGGTGCGGTGGCCGACCACATCGGCAACATCACCCCGGTGGCGGAGTTCAACATGTGGGCCGACCCGCACGCGGTCGACGTCGTCCTCCGGTCGGATCTCCACGTCGAGTTCGTCGGCTGGGACATCTCACGACACTTCGCGGTGGTCGAACCGGAGCTCGCCGAAGCACTCCGGGCGCTCGACACCCCGCTCGCCGAGTTCTGCATCGACATCCAGCGGATCGTCGCCGAGTTCTGCGCCGCCGAGACCAAGCTCGCCGGGTTCGACCTGCCCGACCCGATCGCGATGGCGTACGCGATCGACCCAGCGATCGGCACCGAGGTCCGACGTCTGCACCTGACCGTCGAGACCGGGAGCGAACTGACCCGCGGCATGGTCGTCATGGACCTGCTCGGCCTCACCCACTCCGAGCCGAATGCGTCGGTCGTCACACGGGCCGACCGTCCCCGTTTCATCGAGATGCTGCGCTCCGCCCTGAGCTGACGCTCGACGCTCAGGTCAGCAGTAGGCGGGCCCGGCGCGCACACTGACGCTCGATCGCGCCGACCCGTTCGGCCCGACGGTCGGCATCGAGCGTGAGGAGTTCGGTGGTCTGCCGCCAGACACGGCTGCGCCAGCCGCCGAGCAGACGCACCGCGAGTCGTTCGTCCCACCGGCCGAGCCCGCGGTCGAGCAGGTCGAGCCACGGAGCCCGCCGTTCGAGCACACGGTCCTGCACGAGATCGGCGGTCTCCGCGATCACCTGGTTGATCGCGTCGTAGTCGCGTCGTCGACGTTCGACCGCGTCGACGTCGAGCGACGGCCACTCGGGTTCGAGGAGGTCGATCAACGTGAGCACCAGGTCGTAGTTGATGTGGGCGTTGACACCGGCGAGCAGGAGCTGCATGGGGTGCGCGTCGTTGCCGACGGCGGCGGCGTGCGCCAACACCCACGGCTCGGGAACGAGCACGCCGGCGTCGCCGCCGTCGATCGATGCGTCGTAGTACGCAGCGAAGCGCTGCAGTAGCTCCAGCACCCAGTCGCCGTCGACGAATCGGCCGTCGGCAACGGCACACACGACGGCGTCGGTCATGCGCGAATAGCAATCGAGGAACACGGCGCGACCGTCGCCGACCCGATCCCACGCGGCCGCCCGGGCAGCCATCGACGCAGCCAGCGAATCGGGCCGTACCCGATCTTCCGGTGCATCGTCGACGTTCACGTCAGCCGGCGAGTTCGCACCAGTCCTTGAACCGGTCGACCTCTCCCCTGACCACCTGGCCGTACAGCTCGGCGACCGCCAAGGTCTTCGGGCCGGGGCACGGGATGTCCCGGTCGTCGACCGAGTTGACCGAGCTGACCTCGGCGGCGGTGCCGACGAGAAACATTTCGTCGGCGATGTAGACGTCGGACCGGGCGAGGTTGTCGCAAACCACCTCGAAGCCGAGATCGTCGCACAGCGCCATCACCGTGTTCTGCGTGATGCCCTCGAGCGCTCCGGCCGACGTCGGCGGCGTGATCAGCTTGTCGTGGCGCGAGACGAAGATGTTCTCGCCGGAGCACTCGGCGACCAGACCGTTCGGCGCGAGCATCAACGCTTCGTCGTAGCCGGCCTTGAGCGCCTCGACCTTGGCGAGCGAGGAGTTGACGTAGTTGCCGGTGGTCTTCGATGCGGGCGGCATCGTGTTGTGATCGTGCCGGGTCCACGACGACGTCTTGAGTCGAACGCCCTTCGTGACCGCGTCGTCGCCGAGATACGCACCCCAGGGCCAACAGGCGATCGACACGTCGACCGAGCACGGCATCGTGTTCAGACCGATCTCGCCGTACCCGAAGTAGACGAGCGGACGCACGTAGCACGACGGGAGGCCGGTGGACGCGACCGTGGCCTTGGTGGCCTCGATCAACTCGTCGACCGTGTACGGGATCTCCATCCCGACGATCTTCGCCGAATTGAACAGCCGTTCGATGTGCTCGGTCAGCCGGAAGACGGCCGGACCATCGGAGGTCTCGTAGGCGCGAATGCCCTCGAACACACCGGTGCCGTAGTGCAGCGTGTGCGTGAGCACGTGCACCGTGGCATCTTCCCAGGCGACGAGTTCGCCGTTCATCCAGATCTTCGGGGTCGGTGTGATGGGCATCGTGTGTCCTTACTGATGAATCAGGTGTTGGCGTCCACCGCAGCGAGCAGTGTGACCGTGTCAGTCTCGCACTCGGTCGGCGATCGTGTCACCCACCGACGTGGTACTCCCGGTACCCGCGTCGTCGCAGGCCGCACGGATGCGAGCCGCGGCATCGCTCTCGCCGAGGAAGTCGAGCATCAGCGCCGCAGACAGCACCGCGGCGGTCGGGTTCGCGAGGTTCTGACCGGCGATGTCCGGAGCCGAACCGTGCACCGGCTCGAACATCGACGGGCCGGTACGAGCCGGGTTGAGGTTGGCCGAAGACGCCAACCCGATGCCGCCGCTGACCGCCCCACCCAGATCGGTGAGGATGTCGCCGAACAGGTTGTCGGTCACCACGACGTCGTAGCGGTGCGGGTCTTGCACGAAGTAGATGCACGCCGCGTCGACGTGGTTGTAGGCGGTGTCTGTGTCGGGGTACTCGGCGGCGATCTCGTCGAAGGTGCGCTCCCACAGATCGCCGGCGAACGTGAGCACGTTGGTCTTGTGCACGAGCGTGACGTGCCGGCGCTCTCGGGTCTGGGCCAGTTCGAACGCGTAGCGGATGCACCGCTCGACACCCATGCGGGTGTTGACCGATCCCTGGGTGGCCACCTCGTTCGGCGTGCCCTTGCGCAGCACGCCGCCTTCACCGACGTACGGTCCCTCGGTGTTCTCACGGATCACGACGAAGTCGTGCGCCCGATCGTGACCCGGCGCGGTGCCGACGAAGGGCCGCTGGTTGACGTACAAGTCGAGGTCGAACCGCATCTTGAGCAACAGCCCTCGCTCGATGACACCGGGCGGCACCTCGGGGGTGCCGACGGCGCCGAGCAGAATGGCGTCGAACGCACGCAACTCGGCGAGGGTGGCATCGCTCAGGATCTCGCCGTCGCGCAGGTAGCGGGCCCCTCCGAGGTCGAAGTCGGTCGTGTCGAGCTCGACGCCGGCTGCCTCCATCACCTTCAGCGCCTGGGCCGTCACCTCCGGGCCGATTCCGTCTCCACCGATGACTGCGATCTTGTGTGCCATAGTTCGTCGAATCTAGATGGTCTCGGGGCTACCGTCACAGGCCATGGAGATTCGTGAGCTGGATCACCTCGTCCTCAACGTGTCGGATGTCGAGCGGTCGGTGGCCTGGTACACCGACCTGCTCGGCCTCTCCGGCGTCCGCATCGACGAGTGGCGCCGAGGCGAGGCGCCGTTCCCGTCGGTGCGGATCAGCCCCGGTTGCATCATCGATCTGTTCGCCGCCGACGAGATCGGGCCGGGGAACAATCTGAACCACTTCTGTCTGGTCGCCACACGCGCCGATGTCGATGCCATCGCGACCGACGCGCGGTTCACGATCGTCGACGGTCCGGGTCGTCGATTCGGCGCGCGCGGCGACGGCTGGTCGATCTATGTCGTCGATCCCGACGGGAACACCGTCGAGATCCGCAGCTACGACTGACGGGCCGCAGTTCGGGCTGCCCGTTCAGCGGCGAAGACCGTTCGGTAGGCTGATTCGACTATGGCGACTCAGCAACTCTCCCGCGCCGCCTACGAGCGTTTGCAGGCGGAATTCCACGACCTCACCACCCGCGGCCGCATCGAAGTGGCCGACAAGATCGAACGGGCGCGTGAAGAAGGCGATCTCAAGGAGAACGCCGGCTACCACGCTGCCAAAGACGAGCAGGGCCACATGGAGGGCCGGATCCGGCAGCTCGAGCACATGCTCGAGAACTGCGAGATCATCGAGGACCAGTTCGTCTACACGATCGTGTACGACGGCGACGCCGACGACATGGCCGAGCGCTACGTGATCGGCAACATGGAAGAGCAGGTCGAGGGTGCCGACGTGATCAGCCCGGCCAGCCCGCTCGGCGCAGCGCTCCAGGCCGCGTCCGAGGGCGAGACCATCTCCTACGAGGCACCGAACGGCGCACTGACCGTCAAGGTGCTCAAGGTGGAGCCGATCTGAGCTCGTCCGAGCGGGACCTCACGTTCGGGTCGGGTTCGTCCCACACCCCCGACCTCCCGGTCGGCCGCGACCTCGACCTCGGTGAGCGGGGGTCGCTGTACGTCCGCGACATCCACGGCCCGCCGGGCGCCTCGACCGTCGTGCTCCTGCACGGATGGACGGCCACGTCCGACATCAACTGGTTCACCTGCTATCGAGCGCTGAGTGAGCGCTACCGGGTGGTCGCGTTCGACCACCGCGGTCACGGACGCGGCCTGCGGACCCGACGACCGTTCCGCCTCGAAGACTGCGCCGACGACGTCGCCGCAGTCGCCGATGCACTCGGCGTCGACACGTTCATCCCGGTCGGGTATTCGATGGGCGGCCCGGTTGCGCAGCTCACCTGGCAGCGCCACCGCGACCGCGTCGACGGGCTCGTGCTGTGCGCGACCACGCCGTACTTCGCCGGCAAGCGTCCCGAGCGCCTCTCGTTCGTCGGGCTGACCGGCCTGGCGGCGCTCGCCCGATTCACACCGGTGCAGGCACGCGACTGGATCACCGACCAGGTGTATCTGCAGCGCAAGACCGAGTCGTGGGGCGACTGGGCCACCGAACAGGTCGCCGAACACGACTGGAAGGCGATCCTCGAAGCAGGCAAGGCGATCGGCGAGTTTTCCTCCTCCGACTGGGTGGGCGACATCGACGTCCCCACCTCCGTCGTGGTCACGATGGACGACCCGGTGGTGCCGCTGCGACGACAGGTCAAACTGTTCGATTGGATTCCCGGCGCCGAGGCGTTTCGCGTCGAGGGAGGCCACGACGCCGTCGTCGCGAACGCCAAGCGGTTCGTGCCGCAACTGCTCCGCGCCGTCGACTCCGTCGCCGTTCGGATGGCGGCTCCACGATCTCGCCCCTGACCGACCGGTCGTAAATGGTCCCGTGGTGCCTCTGACCTGTGCAACGCTGTCTTGCACATTCAGACATGCGAAGGGAAGCATCATGAACGTCAATCACCTCAGGAGCAAGTGGGCAGCAGTCGGGGCGGCCGTTGCCGTCACCCTCGGGGCGGGTGGCATCGGCATCACACACGCCACCACCTCGTCCGGCGAGATGCCGATCTATCTTCCGATCGAGCCGTGCCGCCTCGCCGATACGCGACCCGACTCCCAGGTCGGTGACCGCGGCACCCCGCTGGGCGCCGCCGAGACGTACACCCTCGACGGGCAGGGTTCCGTCGGCAACTGCACCCTGCCCAGCGGCACCACGGCGCTCAGCCTCAACGTGACGGCGCTCGACGCGACGGCGCCGACGTTCGTGTCGTTGTTCCCGGCCGGCGCCTCGCTGCCGGTCGCGTCGCACCTCAACCCGCTGCCGGGCCAGGGCCCGACGCCGAATGCGGTCAACGTCGACCTGAACGGATCCGGTGAGTTCTCGATCTACAACCTCCAGGGCACCGTCAACGTCATCATCGACGTCGTCGGCGTCTACGACGATCACCGGCACGCGAGCGACGACATCGTCGACGAAGCAGGCATTGCCTTCTCGAACCAGCTGAGCGAGGTCGAGATCGACACCACCGCTTCCGTCGCGTCCTCGGTTTCGATTCGGCCACCGTCCGACGGGTACGTCAACGTGCGAGCGACGGCGTTCTGGTACAGCAACACCGTGGGGCGCCAGCTCCGTTGCCAGATCACTGACGGCACCACGACGATCGACGGCAGCGCTGGTTTCGTGCTCGACACCGACCCGGAGGTCGGCGCCCTCGGGCACCAGGTGTCGGTCGAGCAGACGTTCGCAGTGGACCAGTACACCGGGCCGACGCTGTTCGGGCAGCCGTTCAATCTCGTCTGCAACGCGTCGACCGGGACCGTGGACATGAACGACATCCACATGACCGCGACGTTCTTCCCCACGAGCTACGCACCGTTCGGCATCGTCCTGCCGTTGGGAGCCCCTGACTCCGGCGGAATCGCCGACTGAATCACGACGTCGGTCGCTGCGATCCGACAACCGGCAACCGATTCGTCCGGTTCGAGCCCCGCCACCCGTTCGGGTGGCGGGGCTCGCGGCTTTTCGGCACCACACCCTCCTACGATGGCCTGCGTGATCCGAAAGTCGTGGGCCGGGCGATCTGCCAAGGTCGCCAAGCTGGGGGCCAAGGTCGGCGGCAACTACGCGTCCACGGCGGCTCGCAAGGTGTTCGCGTCGACCGAACGCCGGATCGAACTCGATTCGGCCCGTGAGTTGAAGACCGCCGAGGCGGTCGCCGCGGAGCTCGGCCAGATGAAGGGCGCGCTGATGAAGCTCGGCCAGATGGCGAGCTACCTCGACGAGGGGTTGCCCGAGCCGATGCGGGTGGCGCTCGCCCAGCTCCGGTCGGAGGCACCGCCGATGTCGGCCGACCTCGCGGCCGATGTCGTCGAACGGGAGCTCGGCGCGCCACCCGACGAAGTCTTCGCCGAGTGGGACCCGGTGCCGATCGCCGCCGCCTCGATCGGCCAGGTCCACCGCGCCATCGCCCGTCACCCCGACACCGGCGACGAGATGCCCGTCGCGGTCAAGGTGCAGTACCCGGGCGTCGACGAGGCGATCACCGCCGATCTCAAGAACGCCGGCATGCTCGGCACGATGCTCAAGCAGGGCTTCGGCGGGCTCGACCCCGACGAGATGGTTGCCGAGATCAAGGAACGGCTCGTCGAGGAACTCGACTACCGGCTCGAGGCCCGCAACCAGGCCGAGTTCGCCGACTACTACCGCGATCACCCGTACATCCACGTGCCCGACGTGGTGCCATCGCTGTCGACCGGGCGCGTGCTCACCTCCGAACTCGTGCAGGGAGCCACCTGGGAACAACTGCTGACGTGGGACCAGAGCGAGCGCGACCTGGCCGCCGAGACGATCTTCCGGTTCGTGTTCCGCAGCCTGTACCTGATGCGTGCGTTCAACGGCGACCCACACCCCGGCAACTACCTGTTCCACGGCGACGGCCGGGTCACGTTCCTCGACTTCGGGCTGGTCAAGCACTTCACCGCCGACGAGATGCGCACGTTCGCGTCGATGGTCGAGTCCGCCGCGGTCCACGACGACGCGGCCACGTTCCGGTCGATCCTCGAGCGGGCCGGCATGCTCCGCCCGGGGGCGCCGGTGCCCACTGACGAGGTCGGCGAGTACTTCCGGCGCTTCTACGAGCCGGTCGCCGAAGATCGGGAGATGACCTGGTCGGGTGAGTACGCCAGCAGCATCGTTCGCCACACGTTCGATCGCACGAGTCCGATCGCCCAGTACGCTACCGTCCCCCGGGCGTTCGTGTTCATCCAGCGCATCAACCTGGGGTTGTACGCGCTGCTCGGCGAATTGGGGGCCACGGGCAACTACCGCAGGGTCGCGGAAGAGCTCTGGCCATTCATGCACGCCGAGCCGTCGACCGACATCGGGGTGGCCGAGGCGGCATGGCTCGCCGCCCACCCGCGATCGTGAACCGGTAGCGTCGCTCCCCATGCGGCGCACCGTTCCGGCCCTGTTGATCATCCTCGCGGCCTGCGGCGGCGGCGACGATGCCACGACGGCGACCGTGCCCGGTTCGTCGGTCGCCGTTCCGACGTCGATCCTCGAGAGCCCGGTGCTCGCGGTCGACGGATGCGAAGACAGCCCCGATGCGGCCGACTACGAAGTGGGCGCCATCCCACAGGCGGCGCGCCCGTGCGAGATCCCGACCGCGTTGGTGACGCACACCATCCGGTCCGGGACCGGCCGCAATGCCCAGGACGGCGACACGTTGTTCGTCGACTACATCGGCGTCCGTGCCGAGAACGGTGCGGTCTTCGACGAGAGCTACTCGCGCGGCACCCCGCTCGAGTTCCCGCTCGGACGTGGCGGTGTGATCCAGGGATGGGACGACGGCCTGATCGGAACCCAGGCCGGCTCGCTGGTGAAACTCGACGTGCCGGCCGACCTCGCCTACGGCGACACCCCGCCCGGCGGCGACGACGGCGTGATCCGGCCCGGCGACGCACTGTCGTTCGTCGTCGAGGTGCGTGCCGTCGTCGCACCGGTCACCGCCGACGACGCTCCGCTCGACCTCCGGATCGAACCGTCGATCGGGGCCACCGAGGTCACCGTCACCGAGCTCACACCGGGTGACGGAGCCACGGTCGAGGCGGGCGACACCGCCATCGTGCGCATGCCGCTCGTACGCGGCGACAACGAGGTCGTGTTGTTCAACACCTGGGAGCGGTCCGGCTCGTACGAGAAGGTCCCGCTCGAGGAGGGCCAGACGCTCCCCGGCCTGCTCGAGGGCATACCGGGAGCCCGTGTGGGTGCACGGCTCGCCATCGCGATGCCCCCGTCGGAGGCGTTCGGCGAGGACGGCCAGACCAGCCTCGGATTGCCCGCGGGCGTCGATCTGATCGCAGTCGTCGACGTCGTCGGCGTCTACTGACCGCCTACCCGGCGTCGGTCGATTCGAAGTCGAGCCCGAGGTCGAGCACGCGGGCCGAGTGCGTCAACTCGCCCACGGCGATCAGGTCGACCCCGGTCTCGCCGACCGATCGGGCGGTATCGAGCGTGAGCCCCCCGCTCGCCTCGAGCAGTACGCCGGGCGCGTGTTCGTCGCGGTACCGAACCGCCGATCGCATGCGATCGGTGTCGAAGTTGTCGATCAGCACCATGTCGGCACCGGCGGCGATCGCC
>CAXAWD010000009.1:0-19449 GCA_963972325.1 uncultured Acidimicrobiaceae bacterium | reverse complement strand
CAGGTCTTCGTCACCGATGCTGCCTGGGCCGACGTGCTCGACGGGTGCGGCCGCGCGTTGCGCGCCGGGGGACTCCTGGCGTTCGAGACGCGCGATCCGGCACGGCGGGCATGGGAGCGCTGGACACCCGAGACCACCCGCGCCACGGTCGCGCTGCCCGACGGGGACCGAGCCGAGACGTGGGGCGTCGTCACGGGCGTCGAACCTCCGCTGGTGTCGTTCCGGTACACGACGGTGTTCGCGTCCGACGGCGCCGAACTCGTCTCCACATCGACGCTGCGGTTCCGGGGCCGCGACGAACTCGACGCGTCGCTCGACGCCGCCGGCTTCGACGTCGTCGACGTCCGTGACGCACCCGACCGACCCGACGACGAATGGATCTACCTCGCCCGACGACGCTGACACCGCCGCGTCGGTGTCAGAGTTTGCGGAGCGATACCCGACTCACGCGATGGTCGCGCTCCTTGCGGATGATCAGCGACGCTCGTTCGCGCGTCGGTGCGATGTTCTCACGCAGGTTGCGGCCGTTGATCGTCGCCCAGATCTGCCTGGCGGTGAGTTCGGCCTGTTCGTCGGTCAGGCCGGCGAAGTTGCGGAAATAGCTCCCCGAGTCGCGGAACACCGATTCGCGCAACGCGAAGAACCGCTGCACGTACCACTCCTCGATGTCGGCCACATCGGCGTCGACATAGATCGAGAAGTCGAAGTAGTCGCTGACGAACTCGACGCTGTCACGGTCGACCTGCAGCACGTTGAGGCCCTCGACGATCACGATGTCGGGCCGTCGCACGACGACGGTCTCGTCGGGCAGGATGTCGTACGCGACGTGGTCGTAGACCGGTGCCGCGACCTCGGCTTCACCACTCTTGACCGCTCGGAGGAACGCCAGCAGGGCACGGGTGTCGTAGCTCTCGGGAAATCCCTTGCGGTCCATCAGATTTCGCTCGGTGAGCACCGAGTTCGGGTAGAGGAACCCGTCGGTCGTGATCAGATCGACCTGCGGATGGTTCGGCCAGCGGCTGAGCAACGCCTGCAGGATGCGAGCGAACGTGGACTTGCCGACGGCCACCGAACCGGCCACGCCGATCACGTACGGCACCTTCGGCGACATCGAGCCGAGGAACGTGGCCGAGACCCGCTGGAGGTCTTGCACGGCGCTCACGTAGAGGTTCAACAGTCGTGACAACGGCAGGTAGATCGCGGCGACCTCGTCGAGGTCGATCCGCTCGTTGATGCCCTGCAACGAATCGAGGTCGTGCTGGCGCAGCGTGAGTGGTGTTGCGGCGCGCAGGATCGCCCAGTCGTCACGGTCGAACGTCAGGTACCGATCGGGCACCGCCCCAACGTAGTGCTCACGCCCGAAGCGCCCGCATCCGACCCGCCCGTGTCACCATGGCGCCATGTCCGTCCCGACCGACGCCCGGAAGCAGCGGGGTGCCTGGTACACGCCGCCGGATCTGATCGACGTCGTCGTCGACGGTGTACTCGACGGATTCGTCGCCGAGCCGGGCCGGCCGGTCACCGTCGTCGACCCGGCATGCGGCGACGGACGGTTCCTCACGGCGGTCGGCGACCGGATCGTCGCCGCGGGCGGCTCGGTCGACCTCGTCGGGTGCGACGTCGACCGAGGCGCGCTCGACTCGATCACCGACGCACGGGTTCGACGGGTCCACGCAGACGCGTTGGTCCACGACTGGGGTGCAACCGCCGCCGACATCGTGATCGGCAACCCGCCGTTCCTGTCGCAGATGGCGACCGGCACCACGCGTGGAGGCAGCAGTCGCCACGGTGGCGGACCGTACGCCGACGCCGCCGTCGAGTTCCTCGCGCTGGCGACGCGGCTCGCCCGCCCCGACGGCGGTCGGGTCGGTCTGGTCCTCCCCCAGTCGGTGCTCGGTGCCCGCGACGCCGAACCCGTGCGACGCGAAGTCGGTGAGGCGGCCGATCTCGTGTGGTCCTGGTGGTCACCGTCACAACGACACTTCGACGCCAGCGTCAACGTGTGCGCGATCGGGCTGCGACGCCCGTCGTCGGCGCCGACCCCGACGGCGGCGTGGACCGCGGTCGTCACCGATCGGCTCGGCGTCCCGACGCTCGACCTGGCGACGCCGGTGACCGCGGGCACGCTCGGTGACCGGGCCGAACTCAACGCCAACTTTCGCGACGAGTACTACGCGCTGGTACCGGCGGTGAGCGATGACGCCGACGGCCCACCGCTCGTGACGAGCGGATCGATCGATCCCGGCGTGTGCCACTGGGGACGACGTCCCGTTCGGTTCGCCAAGCGCGACTTCGAGCACCCGCGCGTCGACCTCGCCAAGCTGACGGGCCGGTTCCCCGCCTGGGCCGAGCGTAAACTGGTGCCGAAAGTGCTGGTCGCCAACCAGACCCGTGTCATCGAGGCCGTCGCCGATCCCGAGGGCGCCTGGCTGCCGGGCGTCCCGGTCACCACGGTCACGCCGACCGCCGGCCACGACGTGTGGGAACTCGCCGCCGTCCTCACCTCACCGGTCGCCTCGATCGCCGCATGGCAACACGGTGCCGGGACCGGGCTGTCGACCACGTCGGTACGGGTCGGCCCGAAACCGCTCGCCGCCACACCATGGCCGAGCGGCTCGCTCGACGCGGCGGTGTCCGCCCTCCGTGCCGGCCGGTTGACCGACGTCGCGCTGGCGACGTGCCACGCGTTCGGCCTCGACCGTCGGCTGTCCGACGAACTCGTCAGCTGGTGGGTGCGGCAACTCCCCGGCGACCGAGGCTGAACGCACGCTCGACGCGGTCCCAGCCGGGCGATCCGGAAATCATCCACAACAGCACCATGCCGACGAACTCGGCGACGTGGGCGAGTTCCGACGCCGGCGAGCGGTCGCCACCGAGCACGTCGAACACGGCACCGGCGAACATCGTCCCGAAGAGCGCGCCGACGAACGGCAGGAGGCCCGCGGCGCGGTGCGGCCGCCACGCCACGAACAGCAGCCCGATCGCGAGCGCGAGGGTGGAGGCGCCGACGTGCCGTGCGACGTGCGTGGGCGTGCCGTGGAGGTCGCCGAACACGAGCGGGGCGATGCTCTGCCCGGCGATCACCAGCCCGCACCAGGCCAGCGCAGGACGCAGCCAGCCGCCCCGACCCAACCGGGCCGGTCGGGTCCGCTGCAGCACGGCGTCGACGAACCCCGGGTCGAACTCGGCAGCTCGGACCCGGGTCGTGCGAGCGAGCGCGATCACGTCGGAGCGATATGCGGTGCACCCGGCGCACTCGCCGACGTGCGACTCGAGCAACGCGGCCTCGGGGCCGAGCAGCGCATCGTCGGCCTCGGCGGAGATCAGTTCCCGCGCCGAGTCGCACGACAGTGGCCGATCGGCGTCGAATTCGGGTCCAGTCGGTCGTCCCATGATGTGACGGTCGTCCGTACCGTCTCCCCGGTTCCCGCGGCACACTGATTGTCGTGGACCGGCTGACACGACTCCTCCTCGACGCCCAGGGCGGCGACGAGACGGCGCTGCGTCAGTTCATCGCCGAGACGCAGCACGACGTCAGCACCCTGTGCCGCTACCTCGGAGACCGTGACAATGCCGACGACCTGGCGCAGGACACGTACGCCAGGGCGATCTCCTCGCTGCACCGGTACCGCGCCGACGGGCCCGCCAAGCACTGGTTGCTCACGATCGCCCGACGCACCTGCGCCGACGCCACCCGCAAGCGCATCAGGCGCCGGCGCCTCGAGCAACGGGTCACCGGCCTGGCCCGCGACGACGTGACGACCCCGGCGTCCGACGCCTTCCGTCCGGAGTGGACCGAGCTGCTCGACCAACTCGACGACGACCGGCGCGCCGCGTTCGTGATCACCCAGCTGAACGGGCTGCGCTACGACGAGGCCGCCGAGGTGCTCGACGTGCCGATCGGCACGATCCGGTCACGCGTGTCGCGAGCCCGCGAACAGCTGATCGGGGCGCTCGCCGCCACCGAAAACCCCGACGAGGCGGAACTCGACGACCGCCGCCGGCGACCGGGTCTTCGATGAGTAGAAGCATCGCCCTCCTCGCCGCGCTCGGTCTCGCGCTCCTCCCCGCCTGCGGCGGCAACGACGCGACCGCCGAGATCGAACTGCCGCCCGCCGCCGCCGAAGGGCGCGACGTGTACCGCAGCAAGGGCTGTGCTGCGTGTCACGGCTCCAACGCCGAGGGTGGGGTCGCCCCGCCACTCGCCGGGTTGTTCGGGACCGAGGTGCCGATCCAGGGCGGTGACCCGGTGATCGCCGACCGCGACTACCTCGTCGAGTCGATCGTCGATCCGGGTGCCAAGCGCGTCGACGGCTACAACCTGCCGATGCCCACCACCAAGCTGTCCGACGACGAGATCGACGCGGTGATCGCGTACATCGAGGAACTGGCCGAGGTGGCTCCGTGATCCGCCGAGCTGCAGCGCTCGCCGCCGCCGCGGTGCTGCTCGTCGCGTGCGGTGACGGTGGTTCCGATGCGTTGAACGCCGGCGGTGCGGCGGCCGACGGCGAGCTCAGCGGATACGAGCGTGACCCGGCTCCGATGGTGGGCGACTACGAGCTGCCCGACCTGTCCAACGGCGGCGAGCCGTTCGCGCTCCGGGCCGAGCCCGGCGAACTGCTCGTCATCTACTTCGGGTACACGAACTGCCCCGACTTCTGCCCCACCACCCTCTCCGATGTCCGTCTGGCCCGGCGCGAGCTGGACGACCCGTCGACCGTCGACGTGGCGATGATCACCATCGATCCCGACCGCGACCTCCCGATCCTCGCCGACTACCTCGGCGGCTTCTTCCCCGACGACGGACACGCGCTCGGCACCGACGACCCGGCGCTGCTGGCGTCGGTGGCCGCTCCGTTCGGTACCTCCTACGACGTGGCCACCAACGCCGACGGCGAGGTCGAGGTCGGGCACCGCACCGACCTGTACGCGGTCGACGACCAGGGCCGCCTGGCGCTGACCTGGCCGTTCGGTGTGTCCAAGGACGCGCTCGCTGCCGACTTCGAGCTGCTCCTGGAGAGCACCGCATGACCCGCGCGCAGAAGATCGTGCTCGTGGTACTGGTGCCGATCGTCGTGGTCGGTGGGCTCCTGATCGGCCGTTCGCTCCGGCCCGGCGACGACTCTTCCGGCGTCGGAATCGGCAACGCCGACGATGTCGCCTCGTTCGAGCACGACTACTACATCCCGGCCGGCACCGCCGACCGGATCGAGGACGGCGAGCAGGTCGACATCGTCCCGCGCGAGCTGTCGGTGAACGTCGGAGAGGCGATCCGGATCGTCAACGACGACGACGAGGGGCACGTCGTCGGTGTGTTCTACGTCGGCGCCGGAGAGACCCTCACCAAGCAGTTCACGGCGCCCGGCGAGTTGTCGGGCAGCTGCACCGTACATTCGGCGGGCGAGTTCACCCTGTACGTCGACGCATGAGGCTCTGGGCGGTCGCCGTCGGTCTCGTCGTCGCGCTGACCCCGTCGGTCGCACACGCCGATGCCGCCGGTCCGACCGACTATCGCACCACGATCGTCTCGATCGCGCCGCAGATCGAGGGCCTCGAGGTCTCGATCGAGGGCGGTGACTCCTTCGTGCGGCTCACGGCGCCCACCGACACCGAGGTGATCGTGTACGGCTACGCCGGCGAGCCCTACCTCCGCTTCGCTCCCGACGGAACGATCGCCACCAATCGCCTGTCGGCAGCCACCTACGAGAACGAGGACCGGTTCGGCGTCAGCGAGGTGCCGTCGTTCGTCGACTTCCGGGCCGATCCCGAGTGGGAGACGATCGGTTCGGGCCGCAGCTGGGCCTGGCACGACCACCGGTCGCACTGGATGGCGCCCGAACCCCCGATCGGCTTCGAGCCGGGCATGTCGCTGCCGGCGCAGACGATCCCGATCACGGTCGATGGACGCCAGGTCGGCATCACGGTCGAGACGACGCTGGTCGCGGCTCCGTCGTGGTGGCCCACCGCGGTCGGCATCATCGTCGGGTTGCAGCTGGTGCTGCTGGGCTGGTGGCTCGGCCCGGCCACGGCGACGCTCACCACGCTGCTGATCGCGCTCGCTGCAGCCGTCACCGGTGCCGGGCAGTACCTGTCGCTGCCGGCCGAGACCGGTCCGCTCGTCCTGTGGTGGCTGATGCCGGCGATCGCCGTGGTGGCCGGGGTCGCGGCCATCGTCACCTACGGACGGTCGTCTCTGCTCGCCCGTGCCCTCCTCGCCGTGAGCGGCCTGCAGCTCGCGCTGTGGGCGTTCAACCGGCGGGCCGTGTTCTCCCGTGCGGTGTTGCCGACCGACATCGCGTTCTGGTTCGATCGGGCCGCCACCGGCGCCGCGCTCGCCGGCGGGGTCGTGATCGCACTCCTGGCGATCCGTTCGCTGCTCGTCGGGCCGGTCAGCCAGGGCTGAGGCCGAGCGCCTCGTCGATCGCCTCGTTCAGACCGTCCTGGTCGAGCGGGCCCAGGTGACGGGTGGTGATCACCCCATCGCCGTCGATCACGATGGTCACCGGCATCGACGTGGCCGACAGTGCGACCGACACGTCACCGTCGAAGTCGGCGAACTGGTCGTAGGTCGCGCCCACGTCGTCGATGAAGTCCCGGGCGTCGCCCGGGTCCTCGCCGATGTTGATGCCGATGAAGCGAACCTCGTCGGCGCGGGCCTGGTGGACTTCCTCGAAGTCGGGGATCTCGGCCCGGCACGGGGCGCACCACGTGGCCCAGAGGTTGACGACGGCGGGGCCGTCGATGTCGGCGAGTGACGAGCTCTCACCCGACTCGAGCGCGGTGAGGTCGACGTCGGGCAGCCGGTCGCCGTCCGCGGATGCGTCGACGGTCGTCGTGCCCTCGCCGGCGAGGGTGTCGGTCGGGTCGCCGCCGCACGCCACCAACGCGAGCGCGGCGCACAGGGGAGCGACGACCCGGCGCATCACGGGGCGGTCTCGGCGACCTCGACGGTGACCGTGACGTCGTCGGCGTTCTCGAACTGCAACGTCAGTTCGAACTCCTCGCCGACGTCGAGCGGGTCGACGAGCTCCGGCAGCATCACGTGGTAGCTGCCGGGCTCGAACGAGACGGTCTCGCCACCGGTGAGCGCCAGTCCGTCGGGCAGTTCCTGCATCCGCATCTGTCCGTCGCCCATGTCCATGTCGTCCATGTCGTCCATGTCATCCATGTCGTCCGACATGTCCATCGACATGTCGCCGGACATGTCCATCGAGTCGTCGACCATGACGACCTCGTGGACCTCGGCGCGGGTGGCGACCGACGCCGGCACCGACGCACCCACGAGCGTGTCGTCGTCCGACACGGTCAGATCGAAGTACACGGCTCCCGTCGTCTGGGTCGGCGCGCTGGCGCGCGCCCAGGCATCGGCGACGGTGACGTCGTCGTCACCCGACCCACATGCGCTCAGCACCACTGCGGCAGTCAGGAGGATGGAACCGATTCGCTTCATAGGGGTGTGGTCGAACGCCCGAGCCGTCGAGTTCCCGGGAATCAGCGATTCCACGGGGCGGTCGGCGAGACCGCACCCTCGCCACCGGTCAGCACCTCGACGCCGTCGTCGGTGACCAGGCAGGTGTGCTCGTACTGTGCGGTCCACTTGCCGTCGGCGGTGACCGCAGTCCAGTCGTCGTCCCACATCTTGTGCTGCCAGGTGCCGAGCGTGATCATCGGCTCGACCGTGAAGGTCATGCCGGGCCGCATGATCATCGAGTTGCGCGAGTCGTAGTAGTGCAACACCTGGATGTCGGTGTGGAACTGCTCGCCGATGCCGTGCCCGACGAACGCCTTGACGACACCGAGCCGGTGCGCCTTCGCGTGCTCTTCGATCGCACGACCGACGTCGCTGATCGGTCGGCCGGGACGGATCGCCTCGATGCCTTTCCACGTGGCCTCTTCGGTGAGACGCACGAGCTCGCGGTGCTCGTTGCTGACGTTGCCCATGAGGAACATCGCGTTGGTGTCGCCGTGCACCCCGCCGACGTAGGCGGTGCAGTCGAGGTTCATGATGTCGCCGTCCTGGATCACCCGGGAGTCGGGGATGCCGTGGCAGATCACCTCGTTGGCCGACGTGCAGAGACTCTTGGGGAAGTGGTTGTAGTTCAGCGTGCTCGGGTAGGCGTCGCGTTCGATGTACAGCTGGTGGCAGTAGGCGTCGACCTCGTCGGTGGTCATGCCGACCTCCATGTACTCACCGGTCAGGCGGAGGATCTCGGCACCGACCTTGCCGGCGTGACGCATCTTCTCGATGATCTCGGGCGACTTCACCCGGTCTTCATCCCAGTAGACCGGTTCACCGGTCTCGGCCCAGTTGGGCCGTGCGATGTGGTCGGGCACCGACCGCATCGGCGTGACCTCGCCCGGCAGCACCCGTCCCTCGAGCTTCTTGTGGCAGCGCTTGTACTTGCGGCCACTACCGCACCAGCACGGATCGTTGGCCTGGGGCATGACGTCGGGCGGCTGCGGAACGGTTCGCATTCAGGCCAGTCT
Source organism: uncultured Acidimicrobiaceae bacterium (assembly GCA_963972325.1). Classification (GTDB taxonomy): domain Bacteria; phylum Actinomycetota; class Acidimicrobiia; order Acidimicrobiales; family Ilumatobacteraceae; genus Ilumatobacter. The sequence continues at coordinate 10,962 of CAXAWD010000009.1, read as the reverse complement.
ACGAGCAAACGTCGAGGGCCGCGCCGGGACGACCGCCGCCCCGGCCGGGCAGGCAGTGTGGAGGCGATCGGCGGAACCGCCCCCACACCTTGGATGCCCGTCGGCTCACTCGTCCCAAGCGGGTGGGTCGCGAGGAGCCGAAGAGCGGCGAACCGCTCACGTGCGAAGCTAGACCCCAAGTCACAGAAGAGTAAAGAGAATGTTCCGATCGGGTGATCGATCGGCACTCTCAGCGCGAATCGATCTCCTGTTCTCACGCCGGGAGTCGAACCTCGACCACGCCACCGTCATGATCGGAACCCGCGATCGCGATGTCACCGCCGTGGGCGTCGACGACGGCGGCCGCGATCGCGAGCCCGAGGCCGGCCGTGCCGGTGCGCACATCGCGTGCCGGGTCACCGCGTGTGAACGCGTCGAACACCCGGTCGCCGAGTTCGGGCGGGAACCCCTCCCCTTCGTCGACGACCCGCACGACCGCCTCGCCTCCGCTCACCTCGAGCTCGACGGTGACCGTGCCGTCCGCCGGCGAATGCCTGACCGCATTCTCGATGAGATTGCGCACGACCCGTCCCAACTGGACCGGGTCGGCGGTGATCGAGATCCGATCGCCCGCCACGATCGCCAACCGGACCCCGCCGGCGGTCGCGAGCGGCCGAAGGGTCTCGACCGCCTCGTCGGCGAGTTCGGTGAGGTCGACGCGCGTCGGCCGCATCGGCATCGTGCCACTCGCGAGCCGCGTGTGGAGCCCGAGGTCGTCGACCAGGGCCGCGAGCGCCTGCACCTGGTGTTCCATCCCCTTCAACGACGCATCAGGATCGGGGGCCACGCCGTCGCGGATCGCCTCGACCGACGCCCGCAGCGCTGCGAGCGGGGTGCGGAGATCGTGGGAGATCGACGACAGCATCAGCGTCCGCTCCTTCTCGACCGACTCGAGCCGAACGACCATCCGGTCGAACTCGGTGGCAGCGTCGCCGAGTTCGTCGGCACGCACCACACCGGAGCGTGCCCGGAGGTCGCCACCGGCCACCCGGGAGGCGGCGTCGCTGAGCCGCTTCGCGTCGCGGGCGATCGGCGCCGACAAGAGCCACGCGACGATCGCGGCAGCGGCCGTCGCCGGGATGAGGATCCACAGCAGGAAGCCCAGGTCCTGGTCGTTGATGAACATCTGTTGGGCGGCGATCACGATCATGATCACGGCCACGGCGAGCACGCCCATCGACGCCCACATGAACCGACGCCCGAGACGATTCATCCCGAGCCGGGTCATGGTTCGAACCGGTACCCGACACCCCACACGGTGGTGATCCAACGGGGGTGCTCGGGGTCGGTCTCGATCTTGTTGCGAATTCGACGGACGTGCACCGTGACCGTGGCCGGGTCCTGCCACTCCGGGGAGGACTGCCACACATCACGCAGCAGGTCGGCGCGAGAGAACACCTGACGGGGTGAGCCGGCGAGGTGGGCCAAGACGTCGAACTCCTTCGGCGTCAACTCGACCAGCTCGCCGGCGAGCGTCACCTCGCGAGCACGGTGGTCGACGACGAGCCCGTCGAACTCCAGACGGTCGGTCGTGACGGGAGGCTTCGGCGCCGCCCGACGCAGCACCCCGTTGACTCGGGCGGCGAGCTCGCGGGGTGAGAAGGGCTTGACCACGTAGTCGTCGGCGCCGAGCTCGAGCCCCGCAACACGATCGGACTCCTCCGCACGCGCGGTCAACATGATGACGGGCATGTCGCCGGTCGACCGGATCCGGCGCAGGATGTCGAGCCCGTTCACACCGGGCAGCATCATGTCGAGCACCACCAGGTCGAACTCGTCGGCCTCGAGCAGCTCGAGCGCGCTCGGGCCGTCGGCGGCCTCGCTCACCTCGTGACCATCACGACGGAGGTAGCCGACGACGACCTCGCGGACCGTGGGCTCGTCGTCGACGACCAGGACGCGGGTGGCTCCGGATTGCATGGCAACAGGTTGGACCCCGGCCGCGCCCAGGTCAAACGCCCCGCCACGGCGTTTCGGGAACGTTCAGCTACGGGGCGAGACGGTCGAGGTGCCAGCGGTCGTCGACGAGGCGATACCGAACCCGGTCGTGGAGCCGGCTGGGTCGCCCCTGCCAGAACTCGATCTCGTCGGGGACCAGACGCCAACCGCCCCAGAACGAGGGCCTCGGCATCTCCTCGACGCCTTCGAACGCCAGCTCCTGCGCGTGGACCAACCGATCGAGTTCGGCACGGTCGGTGATCGGCTCGGACTGCGGCGATGCCCAGGCGCCGATCCGGCTCGCTCGTGGACGGCTCGCGAAGTATCGGTCGCTCTCCTCCTCGGCGACCCGCTCGACCGTGCCGCGCACCCGAACCTGACGGTGGAGATCGAGCCAACCGAACGTGGCGGCGGCGACCGGGCGTGCGTTCAGCTGCCGGCTCTTGGCCGACTCGTAGTTGGTGTAGAACACGAACCCGAACCGGTCGACGCCGCGAGCGAGCACGATCCTGGCGTCGGGCCTCCCGCGCAGGTCGACGGTCGACACCGTCATCGCGTTGGGCTCGGCGACCCCGGCGGCCACGGCGTCGTCGTGCCACCGGAGCCACTGCTCGATCGGGTCGTCCACCACGTCGGCGATGTCGAGGCCCGCGGTCTCGTACTGGACCCGGCGATCGCGAATCGTCGCCTGGCGATCGTCGGGGCCGGCCATCTAGCTGTGTTCGATCCGCTCGATGCCACGCATGTACGGGCGAAGCACCTCGGGCACGGTGATCGATCCGTCGTCGTTGCGGTAGTTCTCGATGATCGCTGCCCAGACCCGTGGCACGGCGAGTGCCGAACCGTTGAGGGTGTGCACGAACCGTGTGCCCTTGACCGGCTTGCCGTCGGCGGCGACCGGGCGGGACCGGATGTCGGCGCGCCGGGCCTGATAGTCGCCGAACCAGCTGATGGACGAGACCTCGAGCCAGGCGTCGGCGCCGGGGGCGTACACCTCGATGTCGAAACTGCGGTGGTGGCTCTGGCCCAGGTCGCCGGTGCAGATCTCGATGATGCGATACGGCAGACCCAACTCGGCGATGGTGCTCTCGGCGCGGGCGACCATGTCGTCGAGCAGGTCGGGTGCATGCTCGGGCGTGGCGAGCGCCAGGATCTCGACCTTGTCGAACTCGTGGGCCCGGAGCATGCCGCGGGTGTCACGCCCCGCCGATCCGGCCTCGCGCCGATACGACGGGCTGTAGGCCATGAACCGCTTGGGCAGTTCGTCGGCATCGAGGATCTCGCCGGCGTAGATCGACGTGAGCGGCACCTCGGCGGTCGGGATGCACCACAGGTCGTCCCGCTCGATCGCGAACGCGTCATCGGCGAACTTCGGGAGTTGGCCGGTGGCGGTGAGCGTCGCGGTGGACACCAGCGATGGTGCCCGGATCTCCTCGTGGACGTCGGCGTTGCGGTCGAGAGCGAGCTGACACAGCGCCCGTGCCAAGGTCGCGCCGGCGCCGCGCTGCATCGTGAACATCGACTTGGCGACCTTCGTGGCGCGTTCGTTGTCGAGGATGCCGAGTTCGGTCGCCGACTCCCAGTGGGGCACCCGCTGCGATTCGGCGAACGAGTCGGGCACGAACGGCCCGGTGACCACCGGATTGTCGGCGTCGCTCGTGCCGTCGGGTGCTCCGGCGTACGGCATGTTCGGGATGACGAGCAGCAGCTCACGGAGCCGAGCGTTGACATCGTCGTGCTCGGCGGCGAGATGCTTCTCGGTCTCGCCGATCGCTCGGCTCTCGGCCTGGAGTGTCTCGGCCTCGTCGACCTTGCCGTCGCGACGGAGCATCCCGACCTCTTTGGAGATGGAGTTGACCCGGGAGCGGAGCTCGTCGCGCTCGGCGCCGATCTCGCGCAGGCGTGCGTCGAGTTCGCGCGCCTGGTCGAGCGCCTCGAGCGCGCTGTCGTCGTGGCGACGCGCGATGGCGGCGCGCACGTCGTCGAAATCGGTACGAAGGAGTCGGACGTCGATCACGGGGACGAGCGTAGTGTCCGGCCGCCTCGGTGCCCCTCAGACGTTGTGCTCGGCTCGGCCCTGACCGAGATTCGGCGCATCGAGCGCCGACACGACACCGCGGACGAACGCTTCGGCGAGGGCCCGACCGGGGCACTCGTGAGGGCCGGCGCCGAACGGAAGACCGACGACGCCGATTTCGAGCACGATCTCGTCGCCGGCTGCGAGCACGGTACCGTCGACCTCCGTCGGCACGACGGCCACGCGACGCGTGGCACGGACCGCCGGCTCGGGTGCGGTCCCGGTCGCACGGGCGGCGCGGGTGTTGCGCAGCAACGCCGTGGTCGCGTCGAAGTTCTGGTACAGCAACGACACCACCGCCACCGGGTCGTCGCCGGCCGGCACCGCTGCGAGAAGGCGTTCGGTCGCAGCGTCGGCGGCGGCCTCGGCCGGCTCTCCCCGCCCGATCACCCGGACCACCGCTTCGACGTCGTCGACCACCGAGTCGGCGCTCGGCCCCGGCCCGAGCAGTGCGAGCAAGGCGCGAGTGGGCGCCACCCGGCCGACGGTGTGTTCGGAGGCTCCGGCGGCGAGGAGATCGCGCGCCACCGACCCGGCGAGACGTTCGGCAGCGGTGACGTCGAGACGCCCGATGAGCGCATCGATGTGTGCTCGACGCCCGGGGTGTCGATCGGGACCGCTGAAGCGTGCCATCGCATTCCGGAGCGTGATCGTGGCGCCGGCCGACGAGTCGGTGGATGCGGGCGGCACGAGGTCGCTCGAACGGAGGGCGCGCTCGATCGCATCGTGGTCGTCGACGGAGACCGGTCCGGACATGGCCCTCGACGATCGTCAGGCGTCGGGTGGAGTGCTGGCCGCGAACTCACGCTCGACGTCGGCGGTGGTGAGCAGGGCCTCGTCGTTGCCGATGATCTCCGACGGCGGCATCTTGCCGTTGCGGCGGAAGTTGTACGCCTCGTCGTCACGCACGGCGAACTTCGTGAAGAACAGGTAGATGACGATGCCCCACAGGAAGAAGCCGCCGGCCGACTTCATGACCGCACCGGCGATCTGTTGGTCGTCGATCGCGCTGATGCCCCACAGCCGCAACGGGCGATCGTACGCGTCGTACACGACACCGTCGGCGAACGTCAGCCAGGCGGCGGGCACAGTCGGCACGACCGACTGCATGAACAGATAGATCATCGACCCGGCGACGCCCATCCGGAACTCGGCAACGGGACCGCACACGGGCATCCACATCAGCAGCGAGCTGCCGACGACCATCACGTGCAGCGCATAGTGGAGCGCACCGTTGTCGAGCGAGGCGTTCACCAGCAGCGGGATGTGCAGGATCATCACCATCGCGTTGAACAGCACACCGGCGACGACCGGCTTCGACAGGAACCCGACCGTCCGGCGAATCGCGCCCTCGCCCAGCAGGATCCGGGCGAGCCACGTCGGCGTGGCCATCAACGCGAGCGGCGGCAGGAAGTAACTCAGCATCATGTGCTGGATCATGTGCGCCGAGTAGAGGTAGTCCTCGCTGACGTCGTGCAGCGGCCAGTCGGATGCGAGCCACAGGGTCAGCATCGCCAACGGGAAGGCGATGGTGTTCATTCGCGACAACACCGGTTGTCCGGCCGGGACCGCGCGAGGTCCGATGACGCGGACCATGTAGATGTAGGCGCCCAGGAGGAACGCCACCAGCAACCACACCTCGGGGTGCCACTGGAAGGCCAATGGGTCGACCGTCAGGTCGGCCGCGAACACGTTCGTGTGCGCCATGTCGGCGCCTCTCTCTCAGGAACTGAAGAACTTGAAGGTGAACAGGGTGACGATGTACACGCCGAAGGCGAGCCCCAGCCCCATGTAGAACATGAGGCCGAACAGCCGATTGTCGAAGCGGAGGTGCATGAAGTACATCACGACGGCGAAGAACTTGACCAACATGAGGATCAGCAGCGCCGGCAGGAACACGGGGCCGAGGTCGTCGACCATGTAGCTGAGCGCCACCTCGATCGCCGTGATGACCGCGAGGCCCAACGCGAGATAGATGAACTTGAGATCGGTCCAGTGTTCGCCGGGATGGTCTTCCGGCACCGCGTCGATGGCGTGCTCGCCATGGTCGACGGACGTTTCGACAGCTTCGTTGGGCTGGTCGTACCCGTCGCCGAGTTCGGTCGTTTCGGTGATGTCAGACATGATGCTCTCGATCAGGCAGGGATCAGGTAGACGAGGGTGAAGATCAGGATCCAGACGATGTCGACGAAGTGCCAGTAGAGGCCGACCAACTCGACCACCTCGGCCTTGTCGCCGGGCACACGGTTCTTCAGGATCATGCCGACGGTCGCCAGCAGCATGATCACGCCGACGGACACGTGCACGCCGTGGAAGCCGGTGAGCGTGTAGAAGCTGGACGAGAACAGGCTCGTGGTGTAGCCGAGACCCTCGCGGTAGAAGGTGGTGAACTCGTAGACCTGGCCGGCGACGAACAACGAACCGAGCAGGGCGGTGATCGTCAGCCACATGTTGGTGTTGCGGTCGTCCTTTCGCTGGGCCGCCGTCACGGCGAGCACCATCGTCAGCGACGACATCAGCAGCACGAAGCTCGACGCCGAGGTGAACGGGATGTCCCAGACCTGGTCGGGCCCGAGGTTCTCGCTGTGCCGGCCGCGGTACAGCATGTAGGTGGAGATCAGGCCGCCGAAGAGCAGGCACTCGGACCCGAGGAAGATCCACATCGCGAGCTTGTTGTTGGACAGACCGGTTGCCGTGACGTGGCCACCGTGCTCGTCGTGGTCGTCGTGTGCGTCGGACGCTGGGCCGGTGACGGCGACATCAGCCATTGGTGGCCACCTCCAGTTCGGCGCCGCCCTCTGGGGTCGGCGGGTCGTAGTCGGCATCGCTCGCCGTGTGCGGCTCGAGGCTCCATCCGAACATCGCCAGCAGCACGATCGCGGCACCGGCCGGGATCAGGAGGATGTTGTAGATGACGCCGTAGGCCATGACCGGCAGCCCGAACGCGAGCACGATCGGCCAGTAGGACGGCGACGGCAGATGGATGTGGGCGTCTGCGTTGGCCTCTTCGATTGCCATCAGGTCTTCGGCGGTGGCGACCTGGTGATAGTCGTGCTGGCCGTTCTCACCGCGGTCTTCGTACTTGCGGTGGAAGAACTCGTCGAGATGACCGACGGTCGGCACGCGATCGAAGTTGTGCTCCTTCGGCGGGTTCGTGGTGAGCCACTCGAGCGCACGGGCATCCCACGGGTCGAGCGGCGCCGGGCCGTGACGACGGTGCGACAGGAACACGTTGACGAAGAAGAGCAGCACGCCGATGCCGAGGACGAACGACCCGATCGACGAGATCAGGTTCCAGAAGCCCAGATCGAAGAAGCCGGATCCGGCGCGGGCCTCGGTCCAGACGTACATGCGCCGGGGCTGACCCTGCAGGCCGATGATGTGCATCGGGCCGAACGTGAGGTTCATGCCGACGATCATCAGCCAGAAGTTCCACTTGCCCCACTTCTCGTCGAGGAGCTTGCCGAACATCTTCGGCCACCAGTAGTAGAGCCCGGCGAAGATGCCGAGGATCGCGCCACCGAACAGCACGTAGTGGAAGTGGGCGACGATGTAGTACGTGTCGGTCTGCTGCGTGTCGGACGGTGCGACGGCGTGGGTCACACCGGACAGACCGCCGACCGTGAACTGCACGATCAGGCCGATCGCGAAGAGCATCGCCGTCGTGAATCGGAGTTTGCCGCCCCAGAGCGTCATGGTCCAGTTGACGATCTTGACGCCGGTGGGGATCGCGATCGCCATCGTCGACACCGAGAACACGGCGACCGAGATCGGTCCGAGACCGGAAGCGAACATGTGGTGGGCCCACACACCGAACCCGACGAAGCCGATCGCCGCACCGGAGAACACGACGAGCGGGTAGCCGAACAACGGCTTCTTCGAGAAGACCGGGAGCACCTCGGACACGATGCCGAAGCTGGGCAGGATCAGGATGTACACCTCGGGGTGTCCGAAGATCCAGAACAGGTGCTGCCACAGGAGTGGGTCGGCACCCGCCTCGACCGAGAAGAAGGTGGCGTCGAACGACCTCTGGAACATCAGCAGGAACAGGGCGACGGTGATGACCGGGATCGCGAAGAGCAGCAGGAACTGGGTGACCAAGATCATCCAGGTGAAGATCGGCATCTTCATCAGGCTCATGCCGGGTGCGCGCATGTTGATCACGGTGACGATCAGGTTGATCGCACCGGTCAGCGAGGCGATACCGGTGATCTGGAGGCCGAGGCCCCAGAAGTCGATGCCGTTGGTCGGTGAGAAGGGCACCGAGGAGTTCGGTGCGTACATGAACCACCCACCGTCGGCGGCGCCACCGAGGAGCCACGACGTGTTGATGAAGATCGCACCGAAGATGAAGCACCAGAAACCGAACGCGTTGATGCGTGGGAACGCAACGTCACGGGCGCCGATCTGGAGCGGCACGAAGTAGTTCGCGAAGGCGGCCGCCATCGGCATCACGAACAGGAACACCATGGTGGTGGCGTGCATCGTGAACATCTGGTTGTACTTGTCGGCCGAGAGGATCGTGCCGTCGGGACCGGCCAGCTGCAGACGGATGAGCAGCGCCTCGAGACCACCGACCAGGAAGAAGAACAGCGCCGAGGCGCCGTACATGATGCCCAGCTTCTTGTGGTCGACGGTGAAGAGCCACGACTTCCAGCCCGTGGTCTGGACCGGGCGACGGAACGCACCGTACGTCGACTCGGGGGTCGCGACGGCGGGGGTCAGCGTGTCGGGTGCTGGACGTTCGATCAGAGCCATCTCAGATCACTTCCGCTCGAGGAGGTAGGCGACCAGTTCGTTGATCTGGTCTTCGGACAGGTTGAGGTTCGGCATGCCGCGCGTCTTGTCGTCGGTCGCCTCGAGCAGCTCGGGATCGGCGTACATCGGCTTCTTGGCGGGGGCGTCGCGCAACCACTCCTTGAAATCGATCTCGTTGAGGCAGTCCTCGGTCACGCCCTCGAGGTACTTGGCACCGAACTCGTCGGGGTCGGCGTCCCACACGTCGGCCCGGCACTCGGGGGTCAGGAGGTCCCAGGTGGCGCCGGCGAACGTGTTGCGGGTCATCAGGTTGGTCAGGTTGGGTGCGGCACCGCTCCAGACGAAGTTCTCGGGCTGCGCCACGATCAGCTCGCCGTCGGCGTCGGTGAGACCGTCGATCTGGTGGCACCGTGCGCACTGGGCGACGAAGGTGGCCTCGCCCGCGGCGGCGAGCGTGCCCTCCTCGGGCGACTCGTAGGGCTCGAGCTGGTTGTCGATCCAGGCCTGGAAATCTGCGTCGTCGAGGGCGACGATCTCCATCCGCATGTTGGCGTGCGACAGGCCGCAGAATTCGGCGCACTGCCCGGCGAAGATGCCCGGCTGCGTGGCCTCGAAGTTCCAGGTGTGGACGCGGCCAGGGACCATGTCACGCTTGCCGTTGAGCTTCGGCACCCAGAACGAGTGGATGACGTCGCGGCTGGTGCCACGGATCACGACCTTCGTCTGGGCCGGGATGATCATCTGGCCGCTGGTGACGATCGGTGCGGCCTCGACCCCGGGGGTGAAACCGCAGATGTCGCCGTTGGCGTCGACCGGGTAGTCGAACTCCCACCACCACTGCTGGCCGGTGACGTTGATGACACACTCGGCGTCGTCGGTGTCGTTGAGGTCGATCACCAGACCGACCGTCGGGATCGCGATGACGGCGAGGAGCACCGCGGGGAGCGCGATGAAGGCGTACTCGATGAGGGCGTTGCCGTGCGACTGTTCGGGGATCGGCTGGCCGCGGTCGCGGAACTTGATCACCACGAAGATGATGACCATGAACACGATGACGCCGACGACGCCGGCGATCGCGAAGACCCACCACTGCAGGTCGTGGATGTCCTGGGCGTACTTGCCCTCGGGCGCCCACGTGTCTTGCGGGGCGTCCTGAGCACACGACGACAGCACCATCGCCGCGGTGAGCGCGGCGATCGTGAGACCAAGACGGCGGGCGGTGGGGCGAGATTCGGTCATGAGGGGACTTGTCCGTACTTTCTCGGTGAGGGTAGCCGAACGGCTCACGGCACGACCACCTCGATGCTCGCATCGCTGCCGGCGACGGTGAACTCGTAGCCGTCCTCCAGGGCGATGGTCGGGCGGTCGAACACGATGGTGAGCAACTGGGCGCCACCTTCGTCGACGAGCGCCGTGCAGAGGCGCTCCGGGCCGGAGAGCTCGCCGTCGATGAGGGTGGGATGCATCTCGATCACGAGCCGGGCGTGGTGATCGGACTCGTTGCGGAACATGACGTTGGACGGGTTGGAACGAGGCAGCGTGAGCGCATCGAAGTCACCGTCGAAACCGGGCACGTCGGCCGTCAGCGTGGTTCCGTCGAAGGTGAGCTCGGCGGCGAGGTTGGACTTGGTGGCGACGGTCTGGCTCGCCCGCTCGTCGGCCTCGGTCTCTTCCACACCGCACTCGTTCTCCTCGGCGATGTATGCGGTGGAGTGGTGCGGATTGATGTCGCGCTCGCCGTTGAGACCGGCGAACGTTCCGGCGCCGATCAACGCCACGGCGGCGACCGAGAAGGCGCCGGTGAGCGAGACCTTGGAGGCGCCACGCTTCACCACGACGAAACTGCCGACCGCCAGCACGACCGCTGCGGCGATCGAGAAGGCGATGACGGTGGCCGACTTCGACGGCAGCCCGAGCATGATCCGGCTGAACGAGTAGACGACCACGGCCGCGGCGATCGCACCCGCGACCGGCATCTCGAGCGGATCCGCCATCAGGTGACGGGCATCGGCGTTGTAGCCCGCATCGGCCGAGGCGCGCTCGCTCCAACCCTGCACGAGCCACTCGATCGCGCCGGCGATGACGATGATGAGGCCGACGACGAAGAATGCCGAGGTGGTGACCAGGCCGAGTGTGACCGACGTGGCACC
>CAXAWD010000008.1:0-19669 GCA_963972325.1 uncultured Acidimicrobiaceae bacterium | reverse complement strand
CCGTGCCACGATCAATCGCTACACCGACGAAATCCACAACGAACGCACAACAACAACGACATCAGACCCCCCGGTCAACAGTTGGACTCCCGCACTGTAATCACATTCCAACCTCGCCCTCCAACTCAGACGATCAAAGACCGCTGGAGTAACCACAACACGTACAGGGCGTGCCGGGAGCAGCTCAACAGGAAAGAGCCGACGATCGCGGGGCGTCTAGACCTAAGCCCTCCGGTACGGCACTTCCCATCGGTCGATCGGCTCAAGGGGCCACGCCATAATCGCTGACCGAAGCGATTCAGCGAACCGACTGACTTCCGGCGAAGTCGGTCAGCTGTTCGTGTCGACGGGGCACTACATAATCACGCCGCCCGCGGACGATCGAGACCGCTCGTATCGGCACGTATCGAGCACGTCGAGTGTCCCATAACACTCAGCGATCAGTTGCGGCCACCCGCCCCAGAACGCCGGATCGTCGACTCAGCAGTAGGACCGCGCACGCCACGGCGCCGCCCATGAAGTCCCGGCGTGGGTCGGCGCTCGGCGAGTCGACTCGGGCGGGGTAGCTCACCACAGCGCCTGGCGAAGCGCTAGACCGATCGAGCGGTGCCCCGTCGGGATACATGTGGCGGTGAAGTCGGCGCCCCATTGCTGAAGCGTGGCGCGTCCGACGAGAGCGGAGATCCTCAGCTCCGCCAGCAACATCGAACCGGCCGCCAGGAATACGAGGCTGCGATGAACCGTGCTCGACTCGAACGACTGAGTCGGCCCGTCGAAGAAGACGGCGGCGTCGTCGTAGTTCGCCCCGATCCGCAGGCGGTAGAGATAGTCCAACAGTGTGAACGTTCGAACACCTCGATCCGCCGCAGACTTCTCGGGCGCCGACAACTGTGGACGCGAGAAGGTCGGCTCGGTGCGCGGCCGCCGACCGGCAGCGATCCCGGACTGCTCCTCAGAGCGCCAATCGTTGCGACGCTCCCGCTGCTTGTCGTTGCGCTTTCGATCGACGGCGTCCTTGACGGCGGCCCGCCTCGTGGTCGTCAACGCCTTGGCAGCAAGGCTCCACGCCGTCGATGACGTTGCCCCCGTCCACGAGTTGATGCTCCCGTCGATCGCTTCGCCCGCGGGCAGGTTCACCCAGCCGGGCGACGCACACCCGAACGTCCACGGCGGAAGCAGGAGGGGACGGTCCACCCACAGGGCGGCATACTGCCGCTGCGTCTTGGGGTGGTTCTCGGGTCGAGCGTTGCCCTTCGCAATGATCAGAGCCTGAGTTGCGTGATACCCGACGTAGTAGGTCTGCACGACACCCCACGTATTCGAGAGCCGCATGAACTCGTCGTCGTCGGTCGCCCACTGACCCGGAAGCGCGAGGAGGAGTTCGGTGCTCCACGCGTTTCGAAGTGAGCGATGCACCTGGTCAACGTCCACCGCGGGCGGCGGCGCGTCGGTCAGAAGTGGGCGCGCCCGGGCGGACAGCCGCTCGATGGCCGTTGCGGTGGTCGTCGGGAGGGCAAGACCGCCGAGCAGGGCGAACGATTCGATGTAGTTGAGGTGCGAGCGAAAGCGCGAAGAGGGATCATCGGGCACACGGTCGATTGTGTCAGGCAGGCATTCCAGCACGGTCGTATCGGACGCGATCGGACGGACTGCCGAGCGTTCAGGTGACACCTGAGCTTGAGGTGAGACCCGCCTTGTGGCCCCGTCGTTGTGCGACTCGCACAGTCCCCGAACGCGGGATCAAGGGCACCCCCGCACACGGAGATCGTCCGCCGATACAGCACTCGGTTCATTCTTTCGTCGGGCTGCGCCGCATCGCGATCTTGGCCCCGTCACTGAGGACGGCCACGAAGCCGTGTCGCTCGTACAGGCGCGCTGCGGAGGTGTTCCCTGCGGCAACGTCGAGTATCAGCAATGCCGAGGCCGCGTCGGCGAGTTGGCAGGCTCGTCCGACGAGGCGATCGCCGATGTGCTGACCTGGCTCCGTGGCGACATCGGTGACCAGCCAGGACGCTCCGTCCACCTCGTGTCGACGAGCGGCCCGGACACCACGGACCGTCTTCGGAGCGACCACGACGAGCGTCACCAGCAACGCAATGGCCACCACCGCTCCGAGCAGCAGCAGTCCGCGGAACACAGCGGACACGACCAGCGTGAGTCCGGCGACGAGGGCGGCAGACAGGATTGCCGTCCTCAGCCTCGATCGCCGAAGGTCGGTCAATGCGAGCACGCCTCCGGCGCTGTCGGTCACGAGGCGGTCGGAGGCGTTCAGTAGGAAGGCCGACGACATGATCGATCGATCGAACCGGCGCGCGTGAAGTTGGGCTGCGGCGAAGAAGGTCAGTCCGTCATCGACGAGCGGATCGGACGATGAGCTCATCGGGGACGTGGTGGGCGCACGGGATCGCGTCGAGGTTGACGATCACGTCCCGGGCTGGGTCGAGTGGAACGGCGCACCCGCACGGGTCCTTCGAGACGACGGTGACCGGTGCGACGTGGAGTGCTTCGGTCGGCTGACATGTCAACCACACCGAGAGCGGCTCGCCGTGTACTTGGCCGTGTGCGACGTCGAAATCCACGACGTCTCGAACGGCGAGCGTGAGTCGTTGCGAGCCGGCGACGCGATCGACGTCGATCGCGCCGACTGGAAGGTCGTGAGGCAGGTGCTCGAGCTGGCGGATGAGTTGCCCGACGGTCAGCATGAGGATCTCCTTCCCGGGAGACTGCTGGTTCGGAGCGCTGCGGCTCGAGGTCGGACCCCGTCCGACGATTCAAGTTTATCCGATGGGTGTTTCCGCTTTCGCTTTCTCACGACCTTCCTGAAGGGTGTGGTGCGAGAAGGAGCAGTCGGGGTGGGGTGACTTGGTATGAGGTCAGGGCTGCTTCGTCGTGCGCCGGGAGCGGAGCTTGTCGCGCCTGTGCAGCTCCCGAGTCACGGCTTGCTCGATGAACTCCTGGATCGAGATCTCGTCGTCGACGGCACGGCGTCGCAAGCGCTTGACGGTCGATTCCGGAAGCCGCGTGGAAAGGTTCTCGAGCGGCTCGGCTCGCTGCAGTCGGGGTCGCGCCACGGCGCGACAGTACGCCGTCGGAGCGCATCGACCGAAGCGGCCGCTCGCTTTCGGCATTCTTGCATGCTAGAACTCAGGCGGGCGGAGAGAGGCGCTTCTCCGATGGTCCGAACCGACCAGCCGCCGTTTCCGACGGCGCCGACAGCACGCCGGTCGGTCTCGGCCCTGAGTGGCGTCGGACGCAGGAGTTGGACGTTCGCCGGGTTCATCTCGCTTGCACTCGTTGCGTTGTGGTGGGCCACGCCGACCCGATGGCTGGTTCCGATCGCAGCGACGACTGCGATCCTCGCCTCCATCGTCGACCTACGCGAGTTCCGGGTGCCGAACCCACTCACTCTGGCCGGGTTCACGTTGACCCTTGCCGCAGCGTCGCCGCTCGTGGCGAGCGGCTCACTCGACGCATGGGACCTCGCCGTCGGCGCGGGGCTCATGGCTGGACCGCTCCTCGTCTCGCATCTCGTAACGCGTGGGAGCACACCCGGTCTGGGAGATGTGAAGCTCGCGGGCGTCCTCGGCCTGACGCTCGGAGCGGTTTCGGTCACGGCGGCCTATGTCGGCCTCCTTGCGTCGCTCCTGACCGGTGCCGTCTTCGGGCTCTGGTATCAGCGTCGCACAAGGGGACGAGGATTCCCGTTTGCCCCCGCGATCGCCGTGGCGACGCTCGGCGTCCTGTTCGCGGCCGGTGCAGTGGAGAGAGGCGTGGTGTAGGCGATGGAACACCTCCAGCCGCCCGAGGTACGCTCGCCCGAGCGGGCGCGCGATCCGAGTCGACGGGTAGGAGTCGGTATGCGAGCGCCGTGGCGCCACCTGATGTTGGGCGGGGCAGTGATCAGCCTGGTCGCGCTCGGCTGCTCGTCAGACGACTCGGCTGACTCGACTTCCACGCCAGCGCCGCCGACAACGGCCGACGCCTCGACGACCACCGCCCCGGGTCCGTCGACCGATGCGCCGATCTCGACCTCGACGAGCACGACGGCGCCACCCGATGACACGACGACGTCGTCGGGTGCCTCTTCGACGACGGCCACGACCGAAGCTCCTCCTCCGACCACGACCGAGGCGGCGCCATCCAGTACGGCGATCCCGCAGGCACCGGCCCCGCTCGACCCCGACGACCCGAACAACCAGCGGACGGTCGCACCAGAGGAGCAGCCGATCGTCGAGGCGTATCGGCGGGCGGTCGAGGCCGAACTCGTCACGTACTCCCGCTGGCCGCTCGATCCGGACAGTCCAGAACTCGTCAACGGGCCGTTCACCGCTCGCGTGATGGAGCCGATCCGCCAAGGGATCGCCGACCGCACGGCCCTCAATCAGGTGCTCGACATCAGCGGTGGAATCACCCTGAGGCCGTATGTCGTCGAGGACGACGACGGCGACCCCGACCGTGTCTTCGTATGGGACTGCCAGATCGATGCGACGTTCTGGAAGGACGTCGACACCGGCGAGAAGGCACCGCCGGACGCCTTCCCGAACGCTGGGCCGCCCGGCGTCGCGACCGGCGTGGTCGCCGTGATGGTCAACGTCGACGGGCGGTGGTTGCTCGACCAAGGCGCGCTGGAGCCGCAGGCGTGCGCTTGACGGCTGCGCGCCCGCTACTTCTCGCTCTCATCTTCTGCTGCGCGGTCCCGACTCACGTCGGCGCTGCGCCGCCGGGTGGTGGTGGGCCGGGGGTGACCCCACCACCGCAGCCCGGACCGATCACCGTGCACCACCGGAACGGGTCAGGTGGCGTCTCGGCGACGACGTCGATCCCGTACGGGTCGACGTTTCGCACGCAGGGCGGAGGTGATCGCGCTCCGTGCACATTCACCTACTACGCCGACCGCGACGGCGACGGCTCAGTCGATCCCGACGCGGTGCCTGAGCAGCGACAGTCGATGCAATGGACGTTTCGAGAGACGACCGAGCGCACCGTCGACAGC
Organism: uncultured Acidimicrobiaceae bacterium; assembly: GCA_963972325.1. Lineage (GTDB taxonomy): Bacteria > Actinomycetota > Acidimicrobiia > Acidimicrobiales > Ilumatobacteraceae > Ilumatobacter. The sequence goes on along the minus strand of CAXAWD010000008.1, from coordinate 14,676 downwards.
GAGCACTGGGAGGAAGCTGCTGCGCTGAGCGGCACCGAAGTCGAGGAAATCATCGCGACGTATGGCCCGGTAGACGAGGCCTTCCGGCGCTTCCAGGTGTTCTGCACCGGAACCCAGGGCTCCGGACTTACGACGAACCAGTCGTTGGGCTCGACGCTGGTCTCGGTGCGGGATCCGTTCTGGGGTGTCTTCGCTGGCGTCGCCCGCGTGTGGGCGGGCGTGCAACTCGATCGGCCGTCGCTCTCGACGATTCCGTCGTCGGATGTCTTCGGCGGACTGCCCGTCAACATGCCGACTTCGCTCCAGATCGGCGCCGATCACTGGGTCGTCTACGCGTCGCCACCTGTCGACTTTCGTGGCTGGTCGGCGAGACTCGTGCTGACGCCAACGGCGCTCGACTTCGTCGTTGGCTTCGAGCCGGACGACGGCTCGGCGGTGACACTGACGGTGCCGTGCTTCGGGGGCTTCGTCGAACCTGACGGCTCCCAGAACATCCCGGCACGAGATGACTCGATCCCGGACTTCGCCGAACCCGGCCAGCTCGACGAGCCGTGCGTTTGGATCCCACCCGAGCCAGGTGACGTCACCATCCGCGCCCGAATCACCTACCGGGTGCGCTACGTCGTCTCCGGCTTCGTCGAGGAACAGCCTCCGTACGAGTGGGAGTCCGATCCGCTGACCGTGCGGGTCGATGAACTGCGGGCCGTCAACACCCGACCGGGATCGTGACCCAGGAGGAACCCATGACCGCCGATCTTGATCTCGAGGCACCGTCGCACAGGACGGTCGAACGAGCGCACGTGCCCGGGCCAGCACGACGTGTGCGAGTGCCGTGGCTCGCAGCCGCTGTCGGCGCGGCGCTGCTCACCGCGGCGATCGTCCTCTGGGGCTTCGGCCGTGCGGCCGATCGGCGAGAGGTCCTGATGGTCGCCGAGGCGATCGGGCGGGGCGAGACCATCGAACCGACTGATCTGACCACCTCGTTCGTCGCCGTCGACACCCCGACTCAGCTCTACTCTGCCGAGCAACGCGAGCAGATCGTCGGCTCCATCGCAGCGACCGACCTCGCTCCTGGCGATCTCGTCGGCCCCTCGACCGTGACGTCCGGTGAGCAACTTCCGGAGGGCTGGCAGGACATCGGTGGGCTCCTCCGCGCCGGCAACTACCCGTCGTCAATCGCGATCGGAGATCGCATGCTCGCGCTGCCGCAGGAAGGTGAACCTCTTGGCGTCGAGGTGCTCGTCGTCGACGTGTCGATCGGTGATGACCGAGCGGCCCTCGTCGTGCTCGCCGCCCCGCCGACGGATGCGGGCCGCGTCGCACAGTGGTCGGCGGACGAGAACCTCGTACTCGTCGGAGTGGACCGGTGACACAGGTCATCGCACTGGCCTCCGTCAAGGGAACCGGCGGTGTGACATCGAGCGCGCTTGGTCTCGCCGCTGCGCTCGGGATGCGATTCGATGCGCTGGTGCTCGAAGCTGACCCGTCCGGCGGGTCACTGCTCGGATGGTGCCCGACGCTGGACCCGACGGCCGGTGGGCTCTACGAGGCGGTCTTCGAGCGAGAACGACCTGGCCTCTCACCGTTCGTCCAGTCGCTCGGCGACATCGGTGTCATCGTCGCTCAAGGCGAGCCGTACAGGATTGCCGCAGCGCTCGAACGGCCACGAGGCTGGCGATCGCTGCTCGAAGACATCACCGACCGCGTGGTCGTCGACCTCGGACGGCTCTTCCCTGGCACTCCCGCACGCGCCGTCGCTGGTGTCTCCGACCGATTGATCCTCGTCGCTCCGCCCGAACCGGGTGCGCTCGCCGCCACCGTCGAGTGGATCGGACGCGGAGGTCAACACGAGGCGAACGACACGCCTATCGAGTCCAGCCGGATCGGACTGCTCACGGTTGACACCGGTGGCGACCGCCGACAGCGCATCGACCCGCAGCGTCTCGGCGAAGAACTCGGGGTCGAGCACGTCGGCCACCTCCCGTTCGATGGGGCCACGCTCGAGAAGGTGTGCCGCGGCGCCTCGCTCGCCCATCGAAGCATGCGCCGATCCAGGCTCGCCCCGGCGCTCTTCGCCGTCGCCGAGCGAGTCACCGTTGCGTCGAGGTCGAAGGCGCGGCGATGAGTCTCACCACCGACGAACTCACCACCCTCGCCGATCGGGTCCGGCGCGAGCACGGCCGACGGCTCCCCGCCGCGCCTGTTCGTGAGTCGCATGGTGATCGAGAGCTCCGTCTCGAGCGGACGAAGTATCAACTGGAGACCGAGATCCTCCCGCTGGTCAACGAGTCGCGAGTTGCTGCGAGAGAACCGACCCTCAGCACCGACGACGAGGATCGCCTGGTCGAGACGATCCTCTCGTCGATGTTCCTGCTCCCGCGGTTGCTCGGGATCCTCGAACGCGAGCCGTTGGCCGAAGACGTCGTCGTTCTCGGTTCCTCTCCGGTCCGGGTCGACCGGGCGGACGGGAGTGTGGGCCTCTACGACCCGATCGTTCGAGCGGACCGCGATCTCGAACCGGTCATCGCCGACGTTGCCGCCGCGCATCACCGACCGTTCAGCTTCGAGACGCCCTTCGTCGACGTGCAGCTCTCGCCGCGCCTGCGGTTCCACGGTCAGGGCTTCGACGTCGTCTCGCGACCGATGATCGCGATCCGAGTCCACCGGGCACTCGGAGCGACGTTCGCCGACCTGTTCCAGTGGGGCGCACTGACCGCCGGTCTGCGCTACTTCCTCGGCGAAGCCGCGCCCCGAGCCGGGCTGTCGCAGGCGTACACGGGTGCGCAGGGCTCCGGGAAGACGACGTTCGTGCGAGCCGTGGGTCTCGCACACGACGAGGACACCCGCATGCTGACGATCGAGACCGACTTCGAGTTGGGCCTCGCGTCGTTGGGTCGGCCGTGGACACAGGAGATGCAGGCTCGAATCCCGATCGTGGCGTCGGGCGCAGGAACCCCCCCCGCCGATCTGATGAGACCGGCCCTCCGAACCCGGGCCGAGGTGAACATCATCGGCGAGGTCCGAGGAGACGAAGCCGGACCCGCAGTCCGGGCCGCGTCGATCGGTCAGGGCACGGTCGTCACGGTTCATGGTGTGACCGCCGAGGCTGGACTGGAGCAGCTCGTCGACCTGATGGCGATCGGCAATCAGATGCCGCGCGAGCTCGCACGAGCGAGCGTCTACAAGAGCTTCGACGTCGTGGTGCTGTGCGCGATGTCGCGCTCTCGCCGTCGCTGGGTGCAGGAGGTCGTCGCGCCGTCGATGGAGGGCGACCGGCCGGTGCTCCACACGTTGTACGCGCCCCGTCCGGGGGCGGGAGACCTTCGCGCGAGATCGACGCAGGCAGCGTGGCCCGACCTCCTGCGCACGCGCATCCAGTCCAACTGGCCCGACTTCGACCTGGGTGCTGCGCTCGACGACCGCTGTGAACCGATTGGGGACCCTTCCACGACATCGGCCGGACAGGTCGCCGCGCCAGCTGCGCTGAATGGAGCGTTGCGATGAGTGGCGCCGAACGCCTCGTGTTGGCGCTTGCGGCGGGCGGCGCGGCGTGCGTCGCCGTGTGGGCGCTCGGAAACGCACTCCGTCCGCCGGCTCGCCGTCTCGATTCCGTCCGGCGGCTCGAGATCGACCAGCGGACCGTGGCAACAGCGATTGCAGTAGGGGCAGTCGTCCTGCTGATGACTCGGTGGCCGATCGCAGCGCTCGCCGCATCGGTGCTCACTGGCGGCTGGCGCTACCTGTTCGCTGCGAGTCAGGCGACAGCTGCCCGTCGACGGCTCGACGCCATTGCCAAGTGGCTGGAGGATCTCCGCGACCTGCAGGCAGGGTCGAACCTCGACCTTGCCGAGACGCTCTCGCAGTCGGCGACCAGAGCGCCGAAGGAGATCGCACCACAACTCCTGGACTTCTCCTCCCGTGTCGCCCACCACGTGCCGCTCACCGACGCGCTCGTCGATCTCGCCGCCGACCTCGACCATCCCGTCGCCGACACCGCCGTCGCCTCGATGGTGTTTGCCGCCGGCCACGCCTCCGGTTCAGCTCTCGGAGCCACGTTCGCCCAACTCGCCGAGAACGCTCGCGACGAGCTGACGGCGCGCGACCGGATTGATCGGACGCGCGTGAACTTCGAGCGGTCGATGAGGAGGATGCTTGCGATCCTCGGCGCGCTGCTGGCGTACCTCGTCGTGGTCGCCCCCGAGGTACTCGAGCCGTACCGGACACCAGCGGGCCAGGGTTGGATGATCGTGCCGATCGCGATCTGGGCCGGATCGCTGCTGTGGCTGCGTCAACTGTCTCGCTACGAGCGTGCGAGTCGTTTCGTCGCTCGTGAACGGATGTCGGAGGCGATGCCGTGACGCTCGCCCAACTCGCGCTCGCGGCAGGGACCGTCGTCGTTGTCGGAGGGTGGTGTCTCCGGCGTGCCTTCGTGTTCGGGCCGCCCTCGGTCTCCGAGACGTACAGGCGCCTGTACCGCACTCGGCCTGCGGGCGCAGTCGAGGCGGCCACGCCGCCGTTCTTCCTTGAGAAGTTGCTGGCGGGAGCGGCTGATCGTGTCGCAGCGTCACCCACTGCGGACCGTTTCGAGGCTCGGCGTCGCTTCGCTCTCCGTGCTGCGGGCGTGACAATTCCTGCGCTCGCCGCGCGGGTACTCACAACAGCGATCGTCGGATTCGTCGCAGCGCTCGTTGCGCTGTGCGGAATCCTGCTGGCTGGCGTCTCCGTCCCGGTGCCGTTCCTCGCCGTCGGACCGATGGTCGTCGGTGCGTTGGCGGGCTGGTATCAGCTCGCCACCGTCGTCGCCACCTGCGAGCGCCGGTACCGGGAGTTTCGCAGCGGCGTCGGCGCGTACGTGCAGCTCGTCGCCGTCTGCATGACAACACGGCGATCGATGAACGAAGCGGTCGCATACGCCGCCGACATCGGCGAGGGAGCGGCGTTCGAGACGATCGCCGGCGCCGTCCGCGCCGCCCCGCAGATGGGTGTGCGCACTTGGGAAGCGCTCGATGCCGTCGGTGCGGAGTACGGCTGTCGCGAGCTCCAAGACCTTGCATCGTCGGTCGGTCACGTCGCCCGGATCGGCGTCGGCGTCGACACGACGGTCGCCGCCGTCGCGGGCCGCATGCGCCAGGTCGCGCTGGACGACATGGAACGCGTCGCCGACCGCCAGACCTCCACGATGTTCGGCCCGACGATGTTGTTCGTCGTCGGCGTCGTGACCTTCCTCGCCTTCCCGCTCGCCGTTCGGATCCTCGACGCCTTCGCAACCACCCCTTGACACGACATCAGCAAAGGAGAACCCGATGAACCAACCCGCTACGACCGCTCCCGCCCGGGGCCATCCCTCGGCCGGCGTCCAGCTCTACGTCGCCCTCGTCGGCGCCCTCCACTCCCTCAGGGAGTGGGCGTCAGAGGATGACGGCCTTGACGACTCACCGGCCAAGATGATCTGGATCGCCGTTGCGATCGTCATCGCCATCGCCGCCGGTGCGTTCGCGATCAGCGTCTTCAACTCGGCGTCGAGCAACGTCCCCGATCCGGTCCCGCCTGCGCCCTGATCGTGACGCCGCCCGTCGACGCCCAGGTCCAAGAGACCTCCGACGCTCCCGAGAGCGTTGGGCGCGTGCGACGCTGGCGACGAAGACTTGCCGACGACCGTGGGCTCGCCGACGGCGTCGAGCATCTCTTCGCCGCCGCGTTCCTCATCCTGCTGTTCCTGTTCATCGCGCAAGTCGTCGTGTGGTGGCATGCGCGCAACATCCTCGAACAGGCCGCTGCAGAGGGAGCACGTGTGGCCGCGGCTGCGGATGGCTCGTGCGGTGACGCTCCTGGCGCAGCGTCGTCGATCGCTGAGCGGATCGGTGGAGGATGGGTGGAGTCGGTGTCCGTCGCCTGTGGCGGAGACGCCGCCGGTGGGCTGGTCACGGTCCGGGTCTCGGCGAACACGCCTGCGTTCTTCTTGCCCGGGACTCTGTCGGTGAGCGCCGTCGCCAACGCTCCGGAGGAGGCGCCGTGAGGGTCCGTCGGCTGGTGCAGTGGGTGCGACGGGACGATGGCCAGTCGCTCGGACCGGAACTGATGCTCCTGCTGGTGGTGGCACTCGCTGCGTGGGGCTTCCTGTCCTGGCTCGGCCGCCTCAACTCGACCGCGCAGGACCTGGAGAACACGGCGCAATCGGCAGCTCGTGCCGCCTCACAGGAGTCGAATCCGATCGACGCCAGAGCCGCAGCAGGCCGCGCCGTGAGTGCCTCGAACCTCTCCACGCCGTGCACGGCCGAGCCCGCTCTCTCGATGAGCTGGACGCCCGGGCCGACCGGAACCTGGCGAGGCGGGTCCGTGATGGTCACCCTGACCTGCTCCGTCGACAACACCGAACCGATCACGTCGGCTGGTCGGACGATCTCGGCCACCGACACACAAGTGATCGACCGATTCACGGTGGCGCCATGATCGACACCGCTGAGCGCCAGACCCCGCATTGCATCGATGCCTCGGTGGGGTGGCGTGACGATCGAGGGATGGCGTCGGTCGCTGCGGTGCTGATGCTCGTCGTCGTGCTCGCTGGCGCGGGCGTGGTCTACGACGGTGGGCGGGCGCTCGCCGCGCGACGAGAAGCCATCAACGTTGCCGAGGGAGCGGCGCGGGCAGGCGCAACTACGGTCACCGCTGAGGGGCTACGACAAGATCCGGCGGCTGCGGCTGCCCGTGACTTCCTCACTGCGTCCGGGGTCGTGGCCTCGGACATCGTGTCGATCACGGTCACGACCAACTCTGTGACAGTCGTCGTGCGCTCGTCGACCGATGCAGTATTCGGGAACCTCATCGGCAACGACGAGATCGTCGTCTACGGCACGGGCGAGGCGACGGCGACCTTCGGGAGCCCGCCATGATCCGCCGGTCGCTCCACGCACTCGCACGGTTGGCTGCCGCCGTCGCGGTGATCGCGATCGTGGTCATCCCCGTGGCCGTGATGCTCCGCATCGCGGGCAACCCGTTCGACCCGAACGTCCTCAGCCGGCTCGCCGACCGGCGCGTCGATGACACGACGATCGTAAAGCTCCTCGCCGTCGCCTTCCTCGTCGTTTGGGCGTGGGTGATCGTTCCGGCGATCCGTCAGGCCCACATCAGCCTTGCCGCTCGTCGACCAGCTCGATCGTCCCGACCCGTCGTCAGGCATCCGATCGAGGCGCCGGCCGATGCTCCTGGGCCGAGGAGCTGGCTCGCTCGTTTGGTGAGGTTCGCGCTGACGAGCACGCTCGTCGCGACGGCGACCACGACCTCGACGCTGGCATTCGCCTCCCCACCGGCAGCAGCTCCGTCGGCGTCTCACCCGGCGGCAACGGTCGTGGTCGACGAGGCGACCGATGACTCGGTCACCCTGACGAGCCGTCCGTCGGTCGCGGAGCACATCGCCGGACCCCGGGACACGCCCTACGCCATCGCCGCTCAACGGTTCTCGGACCGGATCGACGAGGCACGAGAGGAGATCGTCGCGCTCAACCATGGACGTCCGACACCGGATGGCCACATGTGGCGGGGAGGCAGCTTCCCCGAGGGGATGCAGGTCCTGATCCCGATGCACACCGCGGACAACGAAGACTCGCCGAGTGGTGGGCCGGGTCCAACCTCTGCGGCCGAGAGCGACTGGCCGGCGCATCTACCGGCGGAGACGATCGTCGTCGAGCCAGGCGACAACGTGTGGAACCTCGCCGAGGAGCGGCTCGACACCGTCGACGGGCCCGAGACCAGTCCGACCGACTCCGACATCGCACACCACGTCGATCACGTGATCAGCTCCAACACCTTCAGCTCGGGCGACCCGAACCTCATCTTCCCCGGCGAGACCATCGACTTCCCGGCGATCGGCACGCCACCGACGAACGGCGGGCAGCCACCGTTAGTCGCCGATGAGCCGCCGACACCAGCACAAGGGGGCGAGCCGACCACCGCGGACTCGGAGAACGGCGAACCAGAGGTGGCGACCTCGACCCCTGTCACCGGCACGGCAAGGACCGAGGACACGCCGGCCGACCCGGCACCTTCGGTCGCAGACGAGGCAGCGGCTGAATCCGAAGCGGCGCCGGCCACGCTCCCTCCGCCGACGGCCCGGCCGAGTCAGGATCCGACGATCACGCCACACGAGTTGACCGATGTCGTCGCGGAGGACGAGGCGCCCTCCCCGCTCCTCGGCCTCACCGGTGCGGTCGTCCTCGCTTCAGCGCTCGCCGCCGCGATGGCGTGGGAACGTCGCCGACGTCGAGCACGCGGGCTCCGCAGCGACAACGCAGACGATGCTGCTGCGGAGCTGGCGATCGTCGCCGCCTCCGACGTGACGTTCGTGCGCTGGGCGGCCCAGGAGTTGGCCGCCTTGGCACGCAGCCTCGACCCTGACGAACACGAAGCGGTGCCGCTCGCAATCGAGCTAGACGAGTCCGAAGGCGTCGAGGTCTTGTGGGACCAGCCGGTGCTCGACGCTCCGCCGCCCTGGGAGGCGACCGACGGCGGCTGGTCGTGGCGGACGCTCTACGACCCGGACGAGCCGACACCGCTATCCGACTGGCCGTCGCCGATGCCCGGACTCGTCACGATTGGGACTCGGAGTGGCCGACAGTTGCTCCTCGACCTCGAGCACGTCGGAACGCTGTCGATCTCGGGCCCGCACGAGCGGGTCGACGGACTGCTCCGTTCGATGACCCTCGAGCTCGCAGTCGGGGATGAGCTGTCGAACGCACGTGTTCTGACGGTCGGAACCGACATCGATGCCGATGCGCGAGGACACCGAGTAGAGGAGGTCAGCTTCGATGCCGCGTCGTCGGCGCTTGATCGGGCATCGGCTTCGGCCGATCGGCTCATCGGGACTCGCGAGACCCTCTTTCAGCAGCGTCTCGGCCCCGACCCGGCGATCGCAGACCAGATCACCGTGGTGATCCTCGGGCCGGATTCGGGCTCGGCCGAGCAAGCGCACCTGACAACGCGGGTGACCTCTGGACGCGGGATCGGTGCGGTGATAGCTGGCGATGACGTGGACGCCGCCGCGAGCATCGTGATCGATGCCGACGGCTCGGCATCCCTGACGGGACTTGCCGAACAACCAGTGCGATTCGTCGCCTCCGACGTTCCAGGCGACACCGGCACCGTCGTCGAACGGCTTCTTCACCCGCGGCTCTCAAAGGCTGGATCAGTAGACGTTCGATCCCTCATCGAGACCCTTGACCACGCGGCCGTCGACACCGTTGCGATGGTCGACGCCGCCGCTTACGAGGACGGTGGTCCGACCACGACCGAAGCCGATTTGCTCGGTTGCGACGACGAGCCGCTGCCAACGGAGCCGGCAGTGCTCGTCAGGGTCTTCGGCCGACCGCGCGTTGATCAGCACCCCGAGATCAGCGGTGTGTCTCTACGTCTCCTCGCGTTCCTGGCGTGCCAGTCGGAACCCGTGTCGCTGAGCCGCATTCGCCACGTCGTCTGGGGCGGTGCGGCACGAGACCGCAAGACCGTCTCGAACAAGTTGTCCCAACTGCGCTCGACGCTCGGCACGACGGACGACGGCGCACCACTGATCTCATTGGCAACTGCCGAGGGCATCAGCGTGCACGACTCCGTGAAGACCGACCTCAAGCTGTTCCACGAGTTGGTCGCGTGGTCGGAGCAACTCTCCTCCAACGCAGCAATCGACGCACTTCGAGACGCCCTGGCCCTCGTCGAAGGAGAGCCGTTCGACGAAGCTGGGTACGAATGGGCCGACCTCGGGGTTCGCATGCACGATCGGATCGTCGAGGCCGCCGCCCGGCTGTTCGAACTGGCCTGCGACATCGGCGATCTCGCAACGGCAAGGTACGCCCTCGTCCAGGGGTTGCAGGGCGTGCCAGGTCACGAGGACCTCTATCGCCTTCGCATGCAGCTTGAGCACCGATGCGCAGGACCGTCAGCGGTGCATGGTGTCTTCAACGATCTAACGCACCATCTCGATGCACTCGACTGTGAGCCGTCTGCTGAGACAGTGGCCGTGTATCGCCAGCTGACCGGGCAACGGACTGCGTCGTAGTTGCCGGATCCAGATCGGACCACGATCGAGCGGTGCGGGCTCACGCGTGCCGGCCGGCATTATCGCTCGGGTAGCCGAGCGCGTAAGTGCCGATACAGAGCGGACGGGAGAGCTCGTGTCCGGTGTTGTTCTGAGCGGCTCATCGGCTTGGAGCCGACAGCTGCTCTCCGTCACGGGTCAAGGGAGTAGAGGATCTGCTGTAGTTCGTCGGGGTTCGGAAGCGGGCCGTCGCTGGTGGAACGTTCGGCGAGGACCTCAAAGGTCCAGCCGCTGTTGCTGGTGAGTTGCCCTCGGACTTGGAGGTCGTTGGTGTCCACGATGGTGATGGGAACTCGATCGTGGTTCTCGGGTTGGAGGGGTGTTCCTTCGCCCATCTTGATGACGATTGTTCGGCTGTCGGTGTTCGAGTCGAGGACGATCGTGGTCGGGGCGTCGGTCGCGGTTTGAGTAGAAGTGATCGTGTAATCGAGCGTGGCAAGCTGCTCGGTTGCGAGCTGTTCGGTGAGAGAGGCGATTCGATAGTCGATCTGGGCTGCGAGGTCAGGTTGTTCGGTGTCGTCGACGGTGTCGGTCTGGACGGCGGGCGGAGGTGCCGTGGTGTCGATGGTCGTGTCGTCGACGGGCGCAGGGTGGACGGTGATGTTCATGGTGGCGGTGCTGATGATGGCGCCGGTGTCGTCGCTGGCGGTCGCGTGGACGGTGGTGGCGCCGGGCTGCAGGAAGGTGAGTCCGACCCGGGTCTTGATCTCGGGGGAGCCGTCGATCGGTTCGTCGGGGTCGATCGCGACGATCGTTGCGTCGTCGACGGTGTAGTCGAACTCGTAGGGGGCGACAGCGAGTGGTGTGCAGGTGGCGGTGTCGATCACTTGGAACGTGGTGCCGTATCCCCCGACGTTCGAGTCGATCACCGGGTAGTCGGCGAGTAGCGCGATCGGTTGAGTCGGGTTGTCGCAAATCGTGGGTCGTCGGAAGGCTTCGAGGGTCATGTTCTCGATGCGCAGGTTGCCGACGACGAGGTCACCGACGAAGGGGGCGCCGAGCGGGGTACGCGCGTACTGGCCGGTGATGGCGGGTTCGGCCCATTCGCCTTGGGCTTGGCCGTCGAAGGTGCCGATCTCGTTGATCCACCAGTCGATTCCGTCGGACTGGAAGTAGAGGGAGATGCGCTGCTCGACAGCATTGTCGTGCCAGGTCAATTCGAGTGTGGTGTACTCATTGGGCATTCCTGGGTCGCTGTTGACCACGACGTCGCCTGTCGGCACCCAGCTGCGGTCTGCGGTGATCACTTCGATCGAGGCGGCGTCCATCTTCACGGTCGGCGTCTCGAAACTGAACCCGACCACAACCGGCGCGGTCGGAGGCTGCGCTGCTGGCTGGATGGGCTCGTTGCTGCGGTTGTTGACCGCGATGAGGCCACCGACACCAGCGATCGTGATAGCTGCGGCGGCGACTGCGACGAATCTGGGTTGGCTGGTCGCACGCCGTGGCTGCAGATCCTCGAACGTTGGTGGTGTGGGGGCGGCCCGATCGAGTTGAACGAGCATCTTGTGGATCTTGGTATCGAGATCGGTGATCGAGTTCATGACAGCATCTGCTCCAGTCGGGTGCGTGCATTCGTGAGGTCGCGTTCCACAGTCCGCAATGAAGTGTCGAGGACTTCGGCGACCTGGTGAGGGGCCAGGTCCGCCCAGTAGGTGAGGTAGACCACAGCGCGCTGGCGGACACTGAGCCGCTTCAACGATCGCAACACGTCGGGATCGAGACCACGCTCCGTTTCGATGACGTCTCGATCGACGACTCGCAGTTCGCGTTGCTGTCGCCTTGATGCGGTGCGACGCGACTTGTGCGCTTCGTTCACCAACATCCGGTACAAGTAGGCGCGCCGGTTCTCGACCCGCGGCCAACGCGCCGACGAGATCGCTTTGGTCACAGCCGTTGCAAGCAGATCTTCCGCGTCCGACGGCCCCACCAGCGACGTAGCGAAGCGGATCAGCTCCGGTGCGAGCCGGACATACAGTTCCTCGTCGGTCTCCTCAGCGACCGTCGGCACCGGCTCGACGCGAGGTTCCGAGTCACCGGGTTCGGTGTCGTCGGTCCCTGTGTCGTTACCGACTACGGCGAGGTTCGGTTGTCCGATGATCACATTGGTATGACCCCACCGGCGACTGTTCACCGCCACATTCTTTCCCACCGGCGACGACCCGGCGATGCAACGATCATTTCGATCTGGGCGGGTTCTCCCGATCGAACGTGCCGCTACGAGCGGCTTTCGGCGGTCCCCTTCAAGGGTTGATATGGGTGCTCGCTGCGTGGCGCGACCGATATCCGTGAAGTGTGGGAACCTTCGGCCATGCCCGAACGTCTGACTGCAATGAGCAGAATCACGCGACTCGCCATAGGCCCACTCGCCGCTGCGTCGATGGTGGCAGCCTGCGGCGACAGCGACCCTTCGAGCGCCGGGACTGCCCACCCCGCCCTCGAATGCGAGGATGAGAGCAGCGGAACTGGAAACTACGACGTGATCGGACCGGGGCTTGAGACCCCCGAGGCTGCACTTGACGAACGACTCGGCTACTACCGTGGGCTCTACGGCGGCGAGATCGTTGAGCTGACGAACAGCGAAGCAGCGCTTCGCGTTGACGGCTCCAATGTCGTCGTTGCTATCGCAACGGCGACAGCCGAGGGCGGTTTCCTTGTCCAGGAGGACTACTTCTGCAACGGTTTTCAGCCTCAGCAGAAGGGACCTCCTGCCACAGAGTCGCCCGTCACGCCCGAGAGTGCCCCTGCCGAGGTGTCGACGGTGACGACTGCGCCCAGACCAGACGGAACTTCCGGACTGACCGTGTCCGCCCCCATTGACGTGAGCTCAGCGCAAGATGAAGTTGGAGTCGGGGAAGTCAGGTTGTGGGTGTCGAACCAGAGCTTTGAAGACGATCCCGTCTTCATCACGATTCGTATCGATGGAGAACCAGTGGTGAACGACTCGTTCGCCGTTGAAGGCCAACACAACTGGATGTCATTCGACATCGCTGGTCTTTCGTCGGGCTCCCACGAGGTGGTGGCCGTGAGTGACACCGGGGCCCAAACCGGCGGCTCCTTCACGCTGCCCGAGGGCGAGTCGCGCTGGCTCGTCGTCGACTACTGGTACGACGCTGGTGAACCAGACAACCGCTATTTCACGCTGTCGGAATCCGATGTGCCAGTGGGATTCGATTGACGGGCAAGACCAGCCGAAGTCCAGCACGCACTCACCCCCTCCGCCACGCATATCGTCGGCCGGCCGGGGCCCACAGCCCCGCTCGTGAACCGGCAGATTGCTCACAACCATCCGCTCGGTAATGCTCAGTGCCCGAAGTCGAGTTCGAGTTCGAGCTGGACCGTTGTCGGCTCGGAGGTCAACGACGATGCGGAGCGGACAAGGGCGCCGGCTGCGCTGGGCCTGTGCTGAGAAGCAGTAACTGCCTGACGGAGTTGCTCGACCGCTGAACGGACGCTGTCGCCGCTTTCGTAGGAGGCGGAAAACAACGCCCGAATGCCCGATCGCACGACCCCGCCACACCGGTCGTGGGCGCCGATCAGGTTGAGCAGCGACTCGTCCCAGTCCGCCATCGTGACGATCTGGCGTCGATAGAAGGCTGCGTCGATGACGTCGACTGCGCCGAGAAGGTCGGCTGCGGATTGCGAGGCAACCATGGTGCTCAGAAGCTGCATCCGGTGGTCGGGAGAACTGCGGGATCGATGCCGACGCCCTCACCCACGAGCATCGCGAGAAGGTGTTGTGGGCAACGGCGGTGTCCGCCGGAGGTGCGGATCTCGAGATGGAGGTGCGGGGTCCCGGAACGGCCGGTGTTGCCGCTGGTGATGAGCAGCGCCCCAGCCTCGACTCGGTCGCCGTGGGCGACGTGGAGGTCGCTGCCGTGACAGTAGGTCCACCTCGTGCCGTCGCTGTCGTCGGCGACCGTGACGCCGATCCCGCAGGTTGAGCAGCCGTTGCGTCCGCGTTCGGTGCAACCCTGCTCCCACCAGTTGCGTGGCCAGGCCGAGACGGTGGCGACGGTTCCGCCTCTGACGGCGTAGATCGGCACGCCGGGCGGGATGATCCAGTCCCACGCCGGATAGGTGTGGTGCGGGTCGTCGATCTGGCTGATCGTGTCGAGGAGTAACGATCGGGGTCCGGGGAGCGCCCATCCCCCGGGGAGGGTTTCGCCGCCCGGTCCGCCGATGCAGGCGGGTGCGCTACGAAGAGGCTCGGTCGTCGTGGTTTGTTCGTCATCGGTGATCGATGTGCGGACGGATGCGTCGGCAGCGCCGAGCTCTTCGAACTTCTCGAGCCATCGCGTCCGGTACCGGCGGGGAGTGAGGGTGTTGCCCGCCTCAGGCGCCGGCACTCGGTCCCAGCTTGCGCTTCCCGGAGTTGGTATGTGTCCGAGGTACCAGACCACGGGCACCGCATCGACGGTGCCGTGCTCCTCAAGGATGGCACCGACCATCTCGGCAGCCTTCGCGTCCTGGATGTCTGGCGGGGCGTCGGCGGCGGTGAGGTAGCCGGCGTAGCCGTCCCACGTGCTGTTGATGATCTGATAGGCCCCGGACGCGGTCGACCCCACTGCCCGGGCTCGGTAGTCGCCTCC